>JAIRZN010000022.1 GCA_031267205.1 Tannerellaceae bacterium
ACGGCGTGAAAGAGTTTTACCTTAAGGATAATAACGGCTATGTTCTGGGTTTTGCCGAGGAAGCGGAGAAGGCAACGACTTAGGCAGCCGGTACGGCCGTCGTCGATAAACATTACCCCTTCCCCCGTCCCGTAATAATAATTTGGGCGTGCCCCCCCTGGCGGGAGCACGCCCAAATCTGTCAACAAGACACTCGCAACTGAAAGGCCGGCATTGAGATAAAGTTTGCTTGTTTAACAGGCTTGCGGCCTGTGCCTATAACCGGAAAAATTCTATCACACTATCCCCGAAAAGCCCATGAAGGCCATTGCGAGCAGGCCTGCGGTGATGAGGGCGATCGGCGTGCCTTTCATTCCTTCGGGGATGTGCGTCATGGATAGTTGTTCGCGTATGCCGGCGAAGATTGTCAGCGCGAGCGAGAAGCCGAGGGCGGTTGATATGGCGAATACGACGGCTTGCAGGAGGTTGTAGTCCTTCTGTATGACCAGTATGGCGACGCCCAGCACGCAGCAGTTGGTCGTTATCAGCGGCAGGTAGACGCCTAAGGCCTGGTAGAGGGCGGGGGATACTTTCTTGAGTATGATTTCGAGCATCTGCACCAGGGCTGCTATTATCAATATGAAGGTGATGGTTTGCATAAAGGCTAGCCCGAACGCGTCCAGCACGTATTTCTGCACGAGGTAGGTTACTATCGTGGCGATAGTGAGCACGAAAGTTACGGCGGCGCTCATTCCCCCTGCCGTCTCTACCTTCTTGGATACGCCAAGGAAGGGACATATGCCCAGGAACTGCGACAGCACTATGTTGTTGACAAATACGGCGGCTATAAATATCAATATATATTCCATGTTTTACGAGTATTACGAGACCTTGCGGACTTTGTTTATAATGGCAATCAGGAAGCCTAAGGCGATAAACGCTCCGGGCGCCAGGACGAAGATGAGGGCGCCGTATTGTTCAGGCATCAGGGCGAGGTCGAAGACTTTGCCCGTGCCGAGCAGCTCGCGCGTGGCGCCAAGCAGGGTCAGTGCAAGGGTGAAGCCCAGCCCTGTGCCTACGCCGTCAAAGCCCGACGGTATCACTCCGTTCTTGCCCGCGAAGGCTTCGGCCCTTCCGAGCACGATGCAGTTGACTACGATAAGCGGTATGAACAAGCCCAAGCTCTGGTATAAGGATGGCAGGAAGGCTTCGATAAACATCTGGAGCGGCGTGACGAAGGTGGCGATGATAACTACGTATGCCGGTATCCTGACCGCATTGGGTATGAGGTTCTTCAGGGCCGAGATAGCCATATTGGTGCACATAAGCACGAAGGTTGTGGCGAGGCCCATGCCCATGCCGTTGATGGCGGATGATGTTGTGCCCAGCGTGGGGCACATGCCGAGCAGGAGGACGAAGATTGGGTTCTCCTTGATGATTCCGTTCAGCAGTATCTTTATGTTATTCATCGTTACCTCCTTTGTTTATTGTCGCTCCGGTGGTGGAGTCTGTTCCTTTGTATGCGCTGTACGCCCGGTTGATGGCGTTAAGGAAAGCGCGGCTGGTGATTGTTGACGCGGTGATAGCGTCTACGTCACCGCCGTCCTTGGCGACCGACAGGTTGCCGTTGGAGAGTGGGCGGCCTATGACGCTCTGGTTGTTCTTTTCCGTACGGAACCATTCTTCCATCTTGGAGCCAAGGCCGGGCGTCTCGGAATGTTGGAGGACGGAATAGTTTATAAGCGTCCCTTCGGTGTCGAAGCCGACTATCACCTTTATCTCGCCGCTGAAGCCGTTCTTGGTATAGCTGTCGACAGCGACGCCGACCTGCCGGCCGTCTTTCGTAGCCGGATAGATAAGGAGGGAATCCCCGTCGGAAGTAACAGCCATGTAGGCATCCTCCAGCGGGTTGTTGTCAAATTCGGGCGTTACTGCCTTGATGGCCTTCTCAAGCGCGGCCGCTTTGGACAGGGCGATAGGCCCTGCGGTGTAGAGGTTGGCCCCGGCCAGTATAACGCCCGACGCCGCGCATGTGATCATGAGCGAGAGGAACATATTGGGTAATGTAGACTTTAGCTTTTCCATCTTTACTTTCCTCCGAAATGTTTAGGTTTGAAATATGTGTTGATAAGGGGCGTCAGCGCATTCATTATAAGGATAGCGAACGATACGCCCTCAGGATATGAGCCGAACAAACGTATGACTGATGTCAGCAAGCCTATGCCGACGCCGTAAACGATCATGCCGCTGCTGCTCATGGGCGACGTTACGTAGTCGGTCGCCATAAAGATTGCTCCCAGCAGCAAGCCGCCCGACAATAGATGCACGACCGGATCGGCATAGCTGAGCGGGTCCGCCAGGTACATGACGCCGGTCATGGCGAACGCCGTCGCTATAACTGCGACCGGTATATGCCACGTTATAATCTTGCGCGCCAGCAGATAGACGAAGCCCAGCAACAATGCCGCCGCGCTTACTTCGCCCAGACTGCCGCCCATGTTGCCGAGCAGCATGTCGACGACCGACGGCAGGCTACCGCCGCCTTCGTTGAGCAGCGAAAGGGTTGTGGCGCCCGTTATGCTGTCGGTGTACTCCATCGGCAGCTTGCCCGGAAGCGGCCACGTCGTCATCTGCGCAGGGAAGGATATGAGCAGGAATACGCGCCCGACGAGCGCCGGGTTGAATATGTTATTGCCCAGCCCTCCGAAGGACATCTTCCCGATACCGATAGCGGCCAAAGCCCCGATGACGATAATCCATGCCGGCAGGTTAGAGGGCAGGTTGAAGGCGAGCAGGACGCCGGTAAGTATGGCCGAGCCGTCTCCTATCGACGGCTCTCTCTTCAGCAGGAAACGCTGTATCAGGTATTCCGCAAGCACGCAGGATGCGACCGATACCGCCGTGACCACGAGCGCCCCCATTCCGAAGTAGTAAACGGATACCGCAAAGGCAGGGACGAGGGCGAGCAGCACCCCGTACATGTTCCTCTGTATGCTGTCGCCGCCGTGTATATGCGGCGAGGGGGATATAATAAGTTTGTTTTCCATATCGCAGGTGTTTTATGACTTTCTACCACGAATAATGCCCATTACCTTGCCCTTGCCCATACGTATATGATCAAGCAGCGGACGGTTAGCGGGGCATGTGAAGCTGCACGAGCCGCACTCTATGCAATCGACTATATAGTTCTTCTCCGCCAGTTCCCAGGCGGCAAATTCGGCCGCGTTCATTAGCAGGGAGGGGTTCAACCCCATCGGGCAGGCTTGCACGCATTTCGCGCAGCGGATACAGCTACGGGCGGGTTTGCGGACGGACTCCACGCGGGGCAGGACTAAGATGCCGGAGCTTCCCTTAGTTATAGGAACATCCTCGCTGACGAGCGCCTTGCCCATCATAGGGCCGCCCCCGATAATCTTCCCCGCATCTCCGGTCATCCCGCCGGCAGCCTCGATAAGGTCGCGGACAGGCGTGCCTATGCGCACTAAGAAGTTGGAGGGCTCACGCACGCCGCCGCCTGTTACAGTAACAATCCTTTCGACAAGCGGCTTGTTTTTCTGCACCGCCTCATACACTGCGTAGGCCGTACCTACGTTTTGCACGACGGCGCCGACGGATATGGGCAGCGCCCCGCTCTTTACCTGGCGGCGCATGACGGCGTCGATAAGTTGCTTCTCGCCGCCTTGCGGATATTTCACTTTCAACGGCGCTACCTCGATGCCTTGATAGCCTTTCGCCAAATCCCGCAGGTACGCAATAGCGTCCGGTTTATTATTCTCAATTCCGACGACGGCCTTGTCGACGCCCGCCGCCTTCATCAAGATGGCGACGCCCGCCAATACCTCCTCGCCTTTTTCGGTCATCAGCGAATGATCCGACGTGAGGTAAGGTTCGCACTCCACGCCGTTGATGATTAACATCTCCGCCTTCATCCCGGCAGGCGGCGTCAGCTTTACCTGCGTCGGGAAAGTCGCGCCGCCTAATCCTACGACGCCGGCGCCGGTTATCCTGTCTATAATTTCACGTGTAGAAAGGAGGCACTCCTTAGCCGGCGTATCGCTGCGGTCTATCGCCTCCTCCCATTCGTCGCCTTCCACGTCTATGTAAACGGCGGGACGCTTATAGCCGCTTGCATCTACGGCGCTATCTATCTTGCTTACTTTACCGGAGACGGACGAGTGGATATTGGATGAGATGAACCCTCCGGACTTGCCCAGCAGCGTCCCCACCTTTACCATGTCGCCCTTCTTTACCACCGCCTGCGCCGGCGCGCCTATATGCTGTCCCAAAGGTATGACAGCCTGCGCTGGCACGGGAAGGACGCTTACCTTTTTCCATACCGACAGCTTGTTTTCGGGCGGGTGAATACCTCCGATGCGGAATGTCTTTAACATACGCTATATCTTTATTTAATTTGTTTTTTCTTCGCTTACCTGACCGGCTGCCGCAACCGCCTCCTTACGCGGAGGAGGAAAATTGAGTTCATATATTGCGCCGGTAGGGCACGAGGCCGTGCACTTGCGGCACAGGCGGCACTTCTGCGGGTCGATATAGGCCAGGTTATCGGCTATCGTTATCGCGTCGAACTTGCACTCTTTCTCGCACTTGCTGCAACCGATACAGGCGCTTGAGCAGGCCTTGCGCGCCACGCCTCCTTTATCCTTATTTACGCAACCGACAAATATGCGGCGCGACTTGGGCCCCTTTTTCCTCAACTCGATAATGCCCTTCGGGCAGGCCTTTACGCAGGCTCCGCAGGACGTACACCTGTCTTCCGCCACCTCAGGCAATCCCGTCGCAGGATTGATGCCGATAGCCGCAAAAGTGCAGGCCGTAACACAGTCGCCGTAGCCAAGACAGCCATACGAGCAACCCGTCTCCCCGCCGTACAAAGAGGCGGCGATCGCACAATTCCTCGCGCCGTCGTACCGGTTCACACGCGGCCGCGCCTCGCAATTCCCGTTACAGCGCACAACCGCTATCTTCGGCTCAACGCCTGCGGCATCCTTGCCCAATATGGCCGCAATACGGTTCATCACCGCCGCGCCGCCGACAGGACAAAGCAAACCGTCCAACGATTGCGCGCCTACGCAAGCGCCCGCAAAACCGGAGCACCCCGGATAGCCGCACCCTCCGCAGTTTGCCGCCGGCAATGCCTCCTGGACTTGCGCGACGAGGGGGTTTTCGTAGACCTCAAATTTTTTGGAAGCAACATACAACAGGCCGGAGCTCACGACGCCTATTCCTCCTAACGTAATAATGGCGATTAATATCATATACTTATGAGTTTATTTTCTTTATCGTAAAAACAAATCTTTTCCTAAGCCTTCCCCTGAAAAAATACAATATAATATAGTAAGGAAACAACGACGACAGCCCGGCCAAAGCGCTCGCGCTCTCCCGCCACCCTAAGCATGCGCCCAGTACAATAAGTGCGACAATGAGCGACAGCGGGATAACGAACGCCAGCACGACAGCCTGAAGCCCCATATAATTCCTGCCCTCAAGCATAACCGCCTCATTCGCACGAAACGAACCCGTATAATCCGTCACCTCTACGACGTGCCCCTTACCGGCGCCCATGCAAACCGACTTGGCGCTGCACCCCGCACACGAAGGCTCCCGATCAATCCTTACATGGATACGATGCCCATCCATACGCTCTATTATACCACAATGATTAACACTATCTTTCATGATTGTAATCCCGACATAGCAAAACCACGACAAAAGTAGTTATTTCCCTTAATAATATATAAGTTTTCAAAGAATATTTCCATAGAAGCGAATAATTCGTCAAGGCATAATCAAGGTTCGCTTGGGTGAGCGTTGTGCGAGTATCATATCTCGGTGATAGACGGTATTAGCTTTGCGAATGAATTGAGTTGGGAGGCTTTCAACGAAGGCAGCCGGATGGAAAAATATGTTGAAATGTACAGTAAGCGCTTCGGATTATATCATCGGGAAGTTTTGGCGGATCGGATTTACTGTACGCGCGTCAATCGAACGATGCTGAGGAGGAAATGATACGAATAAATTCCATACATTCTGTCTTTTGTAACAATTATGGTTCACGACAAAGCTCCATTTTACCGTGTATTAAACCGGAACATTCGGTTAACGTTCCGTTAAGTAGAAGCATATCGCCAATCTGCCACAGGTCGCGTTCAATTATAATACAATCATTAAGTATCATTTTTTGTGCTTTGCCAGCATAATCACCGCATTGTCTTCTTCATCTAATCCGGCAGCGATTTCCGCGAGGCGTCCCTTTAGTTTGCCTTCCTTATAGGCCTCGACAAGCTCGAAGGCTTCTATCTTTTCCGCAAAGGCGACTTCCTTATCTATCAGATCATACGCCAAAGGAGTCAATTCAAATGCCGTATTTACAGGTCTTTTAGTAGAAAAATCATCATTATAGATTACATGCTCAAATATGGCCTTTTCCTGTCTGTCGTACATCAGATCAATGCTTGGCCATCCTTCTGTCGTTTCAAAGTTATATTCGGTCTTTACGGTTTCCATGAAATAGTAACGGTCGGTAAGAACACCGGGGAAAAGAAATACTCCAGGATACATGGATTGTATGGAAGGGGTTCTTATCATAAATGGAACCATATTGTGATCGGGTTGAAATTTGTATATTGTATCGGAAGATGTGTCAACAAGTACCCTACTGTCGCCGTAAGGGATTATTAACCAGTTACGGGCATGGGATATGTACTCTGCATTTTCATTATGAACCACTTTTGGTAATCTTTTCTCTTTGTAAATAATTTGAATTTCCTTAATGACGCTACCGTCCTGTTTGGATATAATCCGGAATATGTTTCTTTTCACATCGTCAAAAATATTATCGCCATCAACGCAAATTAAATTATCACGGTCAAAATTGTTTATCTGGTCATATGAGATGCTTTCCTCATTCTTGAGAGTTCGTTTATAATTTCTCTCCAGATCATACACCGGTATGTTTCTTGAAAGGTAGTTGTTGACAAATATTTCACCGTATTCTTCGTCTAAAGTAAGCCCTAAAATAGAGCTGTATTCGTTAGCGCCCTGCCCAAAACGGTTGATGACTCTCACACCTTTACCCTTTCTGTCAAAGATAAATATTTCACCATTCCTGGCTCCATTTCTGGTTATTATAAAATCCTTGCTAATGGTTTGTATATTAGCTCTGGTAATAAACTCGTCCGTGGTTTCCAGCGGAACGTATTCCACATCAAAACAATCCTGAAGGATGAGTTCCTTTTTGGGATAGCTTGCTGTGACATCAACTGTGATGATGTCGTTGCTTGTGATACCGGATGGTTTACATCCGACACATCCTGCCGTTACGAACAGGATAGTTGCTGAAATTGCAGTTACACTCTTCATTTATACTTTATTATTATTGATTAAAGTTTCCCACATGAAATAAATTCGATAAAAAACAAGCGAATAGGAAAAAAATATATCGCTTGTTATGGAAACAAAAATAGTTCAAATATCCGAATTATCCCACTTATTAGAAAATAAAGATTCACTCAACGTCAACCTTATCCGTTTGTTTGGTTGTTTTGGTTTGGGACGGTTGCTGAAGCAATCTTCCATCGGAAAGTCCAAAGGGGTAGGCAGGAGATTTAATTCTGCTTTTTAAGCGTCGATTAATAAAGAGAAAGATTCTTTGAATGTGCCAAACGCCCTGCTGCTTCATCCTTGATGATACATTTTTAGAAAAGACCGGCTGCTTCATAGAAGGAGTTAGCAGGGTATTTGATCATGTTAGCGGACAATGTACTCTGGGATTCAAATTGCTGCTACCGGCTTTTCCATCTCTATGGGCGTATTGCGGTTCTTGTTGGGTGAATCTGATAGTATTCTTTTATCAGACTCGCTTATAATCGTCTTTTTTATGTATGTTTGCCTATCAAATATAATGTAGTAAATGAAGAATATCCGCAATTTTTGTATCATCGCCCATATTGATCACGGCAAAAGCACATTGGCCGACCGCTTGCTTGAATATACCAAAACTGTTGAAGGAAAAGATCTGCAGGCGCAGGTGCTGGACGATATGGATCTGGAACGCGAACGCGGCATCACGATCAAGAGTCATGCAATACAGATGGAGTATGGTTATAAGAACGAGAATTACATACTGAACCTTATCGACACTCCGGGGCATGTGGACTTTTCTTACGAAGTGTCACGCTCTATTGCCGCCTGCGAAGGGGCTTTGCTGATTGTCGACGCGGCTCAGGGAATACAGGCCCAAACCATATCCAACCTGTATATGGCTATCGAGAACGATTTGGAAATAATCCCGGTAATCAACAAGATAGACCTGCCGAGCGCCATGCCCGAAGAGGTGGAAGACCAGATAGTGGAACTGCTCGGCTGTCCGCGTAGCAGTATCCTTCGTGCGAGCGGCAAAACGGGCGAAGGAGTGTACGAAATACTGGATGCCGTAATAGAAAAGGTACCTGCTCCGGCGGGCGATCCGGAAGCTCCGCTGCAATGCTTGATCTTTGACTCGGTATTCAATTCCTTCCGGGGAATAATAGCCTATTTCAAGGTGGTCAACGGCATTATACATAAGGGCGACCCGGTGAAGTTTGTTTCGACAGGCAAAGAATACGACGCCGACGAGGTCGGGATCCTGAAGCTGACCATGTCGCCCCGCAGCGAAATAGGTACGGGCGATGTAGGCTATATCATTTCCGGTATCAAAACTTCGCGAGAAGTAAGGGTCGGAGACACTATCACCCACGTCAAGGGTGGATCCAGTGAGGCAATAGCCGGATTCGAAGAAGTCAAGCCTATGGTTTTTGCCGGCGTCTATCCGATAGACAGCGAGGACTTTGAGAATCTGCGTTCCTCGCTTGAGAAGCTCCAGCTCAACGATGCTTCGCTCACCTTCCAGCCCGAAAGTTCGCTGGCCCTGGGCTTTGGCTTCCGATGCGGCTTCCTGGGGCTTTTGCACATGGAAATCGTGCAGGAACGATTGGACAGGGAGTTCGATATGGACGTGATCACAACCGTACCCAATGTCTCGTATAAGGTTTACGACAAGAAAGGCGACTGTTCGGAAGTTCACAACCCCGGCGGCCTGCCCGATCCTGCCCTCATCGACCATATCGACGAGCCGTATATCAGAGCGTCGGTGATAACCAATACCGCATACATCGGTCCCATCATGACTCTATGCCTGGGCAAGCGCGGAACGCTCCTCAAGCAGGAATACATATCGGGCGACCGTGTGGAAATATACTACGACCTGCCTCTGGGCGAGATAGTGATAGATTTCTACGACAAGCTGAAGAGCATCTCCAAAGGATATGCATCCTTCGACTATCACTTGCATGACTACCGTCCCGGTAAATTAGTGAAGCTGGACATACTGCTGAACGGCGAACCGGTAGACGCCCTTTCGACGCTGACGCATATAGACAACAGCGTCAACTTCGGGCGCAAGATGTGCGAAAAACTTAAGGAACTCATTCCCCGCCAACAGTTCGACATCGCGATTCAGGCTGCCATCGGAGCAAAGATCATAGCGCGCGAAACCGTTAAGGCAGTTCGTAAAGACGTAACGGCCAAATGCTACGGAGGCGACATCACCCGCAAACGTAAACTGCTTGAAAAGCAGAAAGAAGGTAAAAAGCGTATGAAACAGATCGGAACGGTAGAAGTGCCGCAAAAAGCCTTCCTTGCCGTACTGAAACTGGATTAGTCAAGAGAAACGATATAAATGTGTTTTTTGTAGCTTTTATATATTATACCTTTGCGGCTTTAAAATAAGCATAAAACAACAAACGCCATGCTAAAAGAAACAACCGTATATGTCCGTAAAGGAGAAAAACTCGCGGAAGTGTTCAAACGCCGCGGTTATGAAGAAGTTCCTCCCAATTGCATAATAAACAAAACAATCCCCGGCCTGGGATTGACTCACTGCGAATTAATGTCGGGCAGAAATTCAATAATAATAGAGCCCAACATAGCTGTCATCAAGGGTAAGTCGGAGAAATACAAGGACGTATTCGGGGTGTACGACGGAGTATCTTCGCAGGAAATAGCCGACTACCTGTCGGGCCCGCTCCCCGCCGTCAAGAAAGTGCTGATAACGCCCGACAACTTTTTCAGGATAAAGGGAATAATGGAAGAGTTGCTTATAAATATGTACGAAAACTTCTTCCTCTTACTCGACGAATGTGAAAAAGACTTCCCGGTGTACGAAATGAGAGAAGATTTTTTCCTGTTCCACAATCGCTCCTTTGTATCCTCGACCCCCGTAATACAGAGCGACCCGTTGATGAAAGAGTATGGCTTTTACATCCTGAATATAATCCCGGACTATGAATACAAACACAACCTCAACCTGATAACTACCAACAATATTGCCGAAACCTTATCCGCGCAAATATTGGCGATGGACGGTCCGGTATGTATTTTCTGTCACTCCGTAGAGACGATCGACTCGCTGCTTTGCGATATTCCAGTGTTGCGTAATGAAGCTTGCGTTTTTCAGGATGGAGAAACGCTTATGCAGTTGAGCCAGGATGATTCTCAGACGAACCCATCCTACGTGAGCAGTCTGGGCGCTTACAATTTATTCACCTCACATTACTATCTGGCCGTGGATATTGAATTGCCCACGCCTCCGCACGTCATTATGGTGTCCGACCTGTTTGGCAGCAAGCCTTCCTTTATCGACCCCAAGACCGAAGCTCTTCAGATTGCCGGACGTTTTCGCAATGGCATCAGTAGCATGACTCACATCAGCAATATAGATGCCGAAATCAGCTATTGCACTCCCAAACAAGCGCGCGCCTGGCTGAAAAACGCCGGCAGGATATACGCCGGATGGCTCCGCAAGAAGGATACCATGTTGCATGAAGGCGCGAGAGAGATACTAAGGGAAGCCATAAGGCACAGCAGCTATGCTCGCTTTGTGGATAAGGCAGGCAACCTGAACCCGCTTTCCGTCACCAAGTTTATCGACGCCGAAACGGTGAAGGGCCTTTATACCAACACCAAATTGTTGCAGGAAGCATACGCAGGCACAGATCATTTCAACGTATCCCATACGCGCGAAGTGCATATCTTCTCGGACAAGGATCGCTTTGTGCTAAACCGCAAGCTGACGCAGGAAGGGCGAAACCGCTTATTGCTCACCCGCTTCGAACAGCTGGAGGTGCTGCGTAAAGCACGTTCATCAAAAGCCCAGACGCGCTACCGTCATCTTATAAATCAAATGCTCAGCACTCCTTCCGACAGCTTCCTGTACGAATGTTTCATTGAGCATGGGAGTAACTTCATCCGTAATTCGGGCTATAAAGAAAACGTTATGCGGAAAAAAATAAACAACCTCCTTGCCACGGAGTAGTCGAACAAAAAGAAGCCGGCTTCCAAGTCTTGAAAGCCGGCTTTCTTCATTTCTTATACTTCAACAGCATAATCACCGGATTAGATTCACCGTCGAGCCCGGCGGCTATTTCCGCGAGACGGCCTTTGAGCTTCCCGTTCTCATAGTCTTCGATCAGGTCGGGGGCCTGTATGCTTATGTAGGCTGCTATCTCGCCGTTTACGGGGTTTGACTTGTTGATCTCTACGGGTCTGTTATCGGTGTAGTCGGCGTTGTAGACGGTGTATTCGAAGAGGGCGTCTTCCTCTTTGTCGTACATCAGATGAGTTGCCGGGAATAAATCCCTGCTCTCGTCCGATAATACTTTCACGGCATCCATAAAGTAGTAGCGCTCGGTAAACATGCTCGGAAGAAGAAATATTTTTGTGTCCATAGAGACAGGCGGAGTTCTTACTATAAAGGGCGTCAACGTGTGGTCGGGAAGGTATCGGTAGACCGTGTCGGATGACTGTTCCACAAGGATCCAACTGTCAAGATAGGGAACCAGTCCCTTATAGCTGTCGGGCACATAATTATAAGAGCCGTAACGTTCGTCTTCAAATTCCGCGCGCATATGTATGTCATCATTAGCAGGGATCCGAATCTCCCCCGTCACGCTTCCGTCCTGCTTGGATATAATTGCAAACGGCTTCCTGTTTATCTTTTCCCAACTATTATTGCATATCATATTGTCACGGTCAAAGTTATACATGTGATCAAAATTAACATCATCACCGTGCTTAATGGTTCGCTTATAATTCCCGTCAAGGTCGTAGACTAATATCCTGTGCGAAGGGCGGTCGCTTATGTATATTTCACCTTTCTCCTCATCGAGCACGATCTGCATATAGATATTATACTCCTCGCCTCCCTGTCCGTGGCGGTTTATTCTTTTTATGGCCCTCCCGCTACGGTCGAAGAGAAAGAGATTCCCGTCCTGCGGATAGTTTCTTAGTATTATCATATTCCTTGTTATGTCACGCACAAAACCTTGGGTGACGAACTCGTCGTTAGTTTCCAGCGGAACATATTCCACATCCATAAAGTCCTGGAGGATGAGTTCCTTCTTCGGATAGCTTGCCGTGACGTCGACGGTGATGACGCCGTCGTTTGTGACGCCGGACTGTTTGCATCCTGCGATTATGAGCAGGATAGCTGTCGTGATTGCGATTAGTCTTTTCATTTCTTATGTTTTATCAGCATGATTACCGGATTGGATTCCTCGTCGATGGTGGATGCTATTTCTTTGAGGCGGCCTTTTAGCTTACCGTTTTCGTAGTCTTCGACGAGTTGGTCGGACTGTATTGGTTGCCAGGTTACGGCTTCGGCGTTCATGGGCCTTGTATTCAGGTAGGCCTGCCTTTTATCGGTGTAGTCGCCGTTGTA
>JAIRZN010000076.1 GCA_031267205.1 Tannerellaceae bacterium
ACGCAGTCCCTGCGCGCGCGGGAGGCGGTGTTATTGAGAACTTCGTCGAAGACGGCAGCCGCCCGTTGCGGCGTATCCCCCCCGTCGAGGTCAGCCGCCGTGCAACGTCGGAAGCCCAACTCTTCGGGAGCGTATAACTTCTCGCTGTCGGGCAAGGATACCTTGAAGGCGGAGGTGAGCGAGATCTCGTCGTATCCGTCCAAGCTGTGCACTACGGCGAAGCGCGTCGCGCTATCCTGGTATATGTAGCTGTAAAGGCGCAGCAGCGGCAGGTTGTATACTCCAAGCAACTGGTACGCCGGCAATGCGGGGTTAACCAAGGGGCCGAGCATATTGAAGAAGGTTCGCACGGCGAGGTCCTTCCTCACCGGAGCGACAGCCTTAAGCGCTGGGTTGAAGAGCGGTGCGTGCAGGTAGGCGATACGGCACCCGTCCATCGACCTGCGCAACTTCCCCTCGTCGGTAGTGAAGCACACGCCGTGTTGCTCCATAACATTACTTGCACCGCTGACCGACGTAGCGCCGTAGTTGCCATGCTTTACGACATGATAGCCTGCGCCGGCGACGACGAAGCAAGCGGCCGTACTTATGTTGAACGTGTTCTTGCCGTCTCCTCCCGTACCGACGATGTCTATCGGCTCATAGTCCGCCAGGTCGACCCTCACACGCATTTCGAGCAAGGCCTCGCGGAAGCCCGAAAGCTCTTCGACCGATATGTTGCGCATGAGGAAGACCGTGACGAGGCTCGCTATCTGTGCGTCGTTGTAGCGGCCGGAGACGATGCTCTGCAATATCAGGCGCGCTTCCTCGCGACCGAGGTAGCGATGTTCAAATAATCTGTATAATATGTTCTTCATCGGGTTATAATTTAAGCCAGTTAATAATGATGTCCTTGCCGCGCGGCGTTAGTATGGATTCAGGGTGGAACTGTACTCCGCGCACGTTGTACGACCTGTGCCGGAGGGCCATCACGCTACCGTCCGCACGGTCTTCAGCCGTTACTTCGAGGCAATCAGGGAAGCCCTCGCGCGAGACGACCCACGAGTGATACCTCCCCGCCCTGAACCCAGGTGCGAGGCCGTCGAACAACGGGTCGCGCCCAGTCACGCGAATGTCGGAGCATACGCCGTGATGCACCTTGTCCAAGTTTATCAGCTTAGCTCCGAAGGCCTCTCCTATGGCCTGTTCGCCCAGGCATACGCCGAGTATGCGCTTCGTCGGTGCGTACCTGCGTATGAGCGGGAGTAGTATTCCCGACTCTTCGGGTATGCCGGGGCCGGGCGAGAGGAGTATGCGGTCGAAGCGTTCGACGTCGTCGATGCCTATGCGGTCGTTGCGGAACACTTCGGTATCCTCGCCCGCTTCCCTGAGGATATGCAGGAGGTTGTAGGTAAAGGAGTCGTAGTTGTCGAAAAGCAGTGTTTTCATATATTGTCCGCGTATTAGTTGATAATCTTTTCAGCCATGTCGATAGCGCTCTTCAATGCGCCGAGTTTGCTGTTAACCTCCTGAAGCTCGCGCTCGTCGACGCTCTGTGCGACTATGCCCGCGCCGGCCTGGTAGTACAACGTATTGCCGCGGCTGACGAAGCTGCGGATGGTAATAGCCTGGTTAAGGTCGCCGTTGAAACCAATGAAACCGATACAGCCCCCGTAGGCTCCGCGGTTGTGCTTCTCTATATCGGTAATGAGCTGCATGGCTCGAACCTTAGGCGCGCCGCTAAGCGTACCGGCCGGGAAGGTGTCGATGTAAGCCCCCACTGCGCTGCGCCCCTCGTCGAGGTCGCCGCTGACGCGCGAGACAAGGTGGATGACGTGGCTGTAATACTGCACCTCCTTGTAGAAGTCTACCTTCACGTTATGCGCGTTGCGGCTGAGGTCGTTCCTTGCTAAGTCGACGAGCATGACGTGCTCGGCGTTCTCCTTAGGGTCGGCCAGCAGCCTCTCCGTGCGCTGCCTGTCGACCTCCATATTACCCGAACGGAAGGCCGTGCCCGCTATCGGGTCGATGGAAACATGCCTGCCGACTATTTTGCAATGCGTCTCCGGCGAAGACCCGAAGATACGGAACCCCCCGAAGTCGAAGTAAAAGAGGTAAGCCGAAGGATTGATGCTCCTAAGCGCGCGGTAGACCTTGAAATCATCGCCCGTGAAAGCCTGCTCGAAGCGGCGACTAAGTACGATCTGGAAGACGTCCCCCCGCAGGCAATGCCTGACCCCCTCGCGCACCATAGCCCGATACTCGTCGTCGGTGATAGAAGACGTCTCGCCGCCAGCGGTTCGGAAATTGTAGGAGGCGTAGTTGCGGTTCCCGATCAAGGCCTCTATCTCCTGCAAGCCGCTCTCCTCGCCGTTAGCAAGCAGTTCCAAGAGCGTAAGCTCGTTACGGAAATGATCGAACACGAGCGTATACCTATATAATATGTATAGCATATCCGGTGCGTCGTTCTCGCGGTGATGCGCCTCGACGACAGGGATGTTTTCGAAGTAACGCACGGCATCGAAGGCCGTATAGCCAAAGAGTCCGCATATATCGCTATTGTCGCCCAGTATGTTGAAGCGCGTCAGGAAATGCGTTATCGCCTGCCGGCAATCCATCCTATCTAACGGATATTCCTCTACGGCCCCGTCGGGGAATACCGCCGTGCTTTTGCCGTTGTTGACGCCGATGCGCGCAAGCGGACAGATGGCTATGAACGAGAGGCTGTTTTCGTCGCCATGGTAATCGGAGCTTTCCAGCAGGGCCGATTCGGGATAAACATCCCTTACCTTCAAATAAATACTTACGGGCGTGTGCAAGTCGCCGAGCGCCTTTCGTGTTACCGTTTTGTATACGTACTGTTTCATATAATTGTTTTTTTACTGTTCATTATATAAGTATCCATATCCTTGTCTCCACGTCCGGAGAGCGTCAGGACTACAATGTCGTCCGCCTTCAGGCACAGTTTGCTCAAGGCGCCGAGAGCGTGCGCGCTTTCGAGTGCGGGAATGATGCCCTCCAAGCGAGTAAGTTCAAAGGCCGCTTCGAGCGCCTCCGCGTCGTCAACGGCGAGGACGGTAGCCCGCTTCGTTTGCGAGAGGTTGGCATGTATCGGCCCGATGCCGGGGTAGTCTAAGCCTGCGGAAATGGAGTACGGCTCCTCGATCTGTCCGTCTTCGTTCTGCATAACGAGCGTGTGTGCGCCGTGTATGATGCCCGGCTTGCCGAGCCTGATTGTGGCTGCGCTGAAGCCCGTGCCTATTCCTTTGCCGGCAGCTTCGGCCAGGACGATCTTAACCCTGTCGTCGTCGAGGTAATGGTAGATACTGCCCGCCGCATTGCTTCCCCCGCCGACGCAGGCCACGAGGTAGTCGGGATAGTCGCGCCCTTCCTTCTCCTTCAGTTGCGCCCTTATCTCCTCGCTAATGACAGACTGAAGGCGAGCGACCATGTCGGGATACGGATGCGGCCCGACGGTCGAACCGATGATGTAGTAAGTATCCGCCGGATGGCAGCACCAGTCGCGTATAGCCTCGTTAGTAGCATCCTTGAGCGTCATATTGCCGGAGGTAACGGGTATAACCCTCGCTCCGAGCATTTCCATCTTCTCGACGTTGGCCCGCTGCCGTTCGACGTCTGTTTGTCCCATGTACACGATGCAGTCCATATTCATAAGGGCGCAGACTGTGGCCGTCGCCACTCCGTGCTGCCCGGCGCCTGTTTCGGCAATGATGCGCGTCTTGCCCATATGTTTGGCAAGGAGTATCTGGCCTACGGTGTTGTTGATCTTGTGCGCGCCGGTGTGGTTCAAGTCCTCCCGCTTGAGATAGATGCGGCATCCGTACTTCCCGCTCATCCGCCGCGTAAGATATAAGGGCGAAGGACGTCCGACATAGTCCCGCAGCAGTCCCTCGTACTCGCGCCGGAAAGACGCGCCGGTTATCACACTAAGATATGCGTCCTGCAATTCGGACACGCAGCGGTGGAGTATCTCCGGGACATAAGCCCCGCCAAATTCACCGTAATAGCCGTCTTTGTTTACCTGATATGTTTCCATACATATGTATTTAAAGCGAAAAAGCCTGCCGCAAGTGCGACAGGCCTTCTTTGTTTGTTATAAATCAAAATATACACAGGTCTGCGTTCCTTACGACTTATGGAGTGTCTGGAAGCGCCACCAATATGTGTTTGTCAAGTTCGTTCTCATGTTGTTATTATGATATTTCGTCGGCAAATATATGTATTATATGATAAACTGCAAACAAATTGTTCAGAATTGCGGCATAATTTCCATCTTAAGCTTGGAATAGAATCTTTCGTAAGCATCGGCGGGGACGGTATCGGGGTATGACATCAGCCATAGCTCCAAGGGTGCGTCTCCTTCGTGATAGGGAGGTTGAAGGTGCCTGACGGTATTATCGACGAAGCCCGACTTATGATAAAACCGCTGCCTTCCGAGCGTAAGCCCGTCCGTTACAGGCTCTATCTCCAGCAAGACGGGGAGGGCGCTTTGACTTATCCACTCCTTCAGGAACCTGCTCCCGTAGCCGTGCGAACGGCAGGACGGATGAATAGCGTAGTGCTCGACATAGCGCAAGTCTCCGCAATCCCACCAGCCGATAAAGCCAATGACGCCGCCGTCCCCAGTCCAGGCCTCCAACGCATACGCCTCATCGCCCAACACCCGCACCTGCTCCCCCAGGTCCCTGCGCTCACATAAGGGAAACGCCTGCTCATATATCTCCCAGAATGCAGGGAAAAAGCTATCCTTCCCGCTCCTTATCCGTATAACTTCCATATAATATAATGTAATGTATGCCCCTTGCGCAAAAGTAAACTAAAATTAGGAAGATGCTAACTTCCTTTAGAAAGCTGCTTGCTTTCTTTAGAAATAAATATCCAAAAGCAAATTCAAGCAAGATGGAGCAAACTGACTGATTCACAGTATTTCCAATAAAAATAAAATAGGTCGATAAGGACGGAAAAAGACAGGTAAATATCCTTTTTAGACATAGTTCAGTTACTAAATCATTACTTGTTTTTCTTCTGTCATTACCGGATGAACGATTGTTGTACGCTGGATGTAAAACTTTAATTTGTATGCGGTTGTTTGATTTAACCTTGTCTTACAATGACAAAGATAATATAAGTAACCGAAAAAAGTCGTCAAGAGTTTTCTTTACGCTGATTGGCTGCATTTTGCTTACAGACAAATAACTCAATGGTTAATAATTTTGGAATTAATAATCCCAAAATGTCCATTAGAATGATAGTTAACAAATGTTCGTCTTTCTAATGGACACCATTAGAAAATGATATTCATAACGATCTGATAATAAGGCTATCATTTTGTATTAATTCTCTTAAAAAGGCAAAAATCAAATATAAATAGTGCCCAATTTAACATTTGAGGCTCTAATGGACATTTTGTGATAATAGATAAGGCTTCGTTTGCACGAAGTGCACAAAATAAAGCCTTGTTTGTACTAAACCGTTGCAAAAAAGCGGTCTTGCAAAACATTTATTTATTATGGGGACAGTGTGTAAAAGATGGTTCTTTAATGCTCTTTCGTGAATGGCATAATATACTGTTTGGTCCGGTTTTTTCAATGAGATGAAGCGGAAAAAGAAATAAAATCTACTTTTTTGCAATTCGGATTAAGTTTCCCGGTGATGACAGACTCTTTTCTGTGACATTAAAGCATAGCTCCGCCATACCACCTGCGCAGTAGGAAATCAGTGTATGCAGTTTAATATTATTTTTGC
>JAIRZN010000083.1 GCA_031267205.1 Tannerellaceae bacterium
GGTGGTAAGTTGCGCCATAATCTTTATTTATTTTATTGATTTACAGCTATAAAGATATTAAAGTTTATCCAACTTACCAACTTTCTCCTTACTTTTCTTACGTCGAACTCAGGTTATTACTTTTTTCTGCAAATTTATGAATATAATCCTGTTTTACTTTGAATTAAGAGAAAAACAGCAGACCCTACATTATATATTGGCCCTAAACGGTCGGCCAGAGCAATAACAATCTCAGAATCACTCTGATGATCCATCGTTTCCCAGTCTACTATAAGATGATACTGATCTGTGGTGATGTTCACTTTCTTTCCCAATTCAACAGATGGACGTAATCTGCCCTTGCATATCCACTCGGTATATGGCTCGACTATGGAAAACATTCCCCCCCCTTCCGGCATCCTCTCTCCTTTTAAGATTCGCCTGTCCTCTAAATAAATATACTTGTTCAACAGCAAGTGGTAGTGCTCCAACAATATCACTATAGCAAGGTCGGAAAACATCCTTAACCGGCAAATTCGGGAAGGCTTCATTTTATCTTCTCCGACAGTAAGCCTGATTTATTCGGATATGTCAATGCAGCTTCTTTAATCCGCTCCTCTTTTTTTCTTCCCACCTGCACCGATGGCTTTGCCCAATGAGCGCATCTGACTTTTTATACTGCTGCGCCAAAGGCTTAATTTACGCCAACCATCCAACTTCCGTATTTAACCTCCAACTTACCAAGCATATCCAAGCATTTACGGGCACAATCCCACAGAAGATTATAATCGGCAGGAAAATGTACATTACTTTCTACCACGAAACTGTCGGTCTTTAATGACAAGGCTTCCGTCTTTTTTTGAATACCTCTTCCTGACCAAATGAAACAACAACATCATTTATCTCTTTCACCGTCTTGTCATCCAGCAGGCTTACATTGTCAACTATCGTTTGGTATGCAAATGTTATCTATTCAAATCCCGGCAATCGCTCAACTCCCATTACCTGTCTGACCAACTTGTTGTAATTGGCATGAAGATGAAGCTCGTCATAACTCAACCTCTTCGATAAACGTATCTGAACCAATACAAACGCCATAACTCCATACCTGGGCGACCCGTCCAGGACTTGCCCGTAACCAATTTGGCTTCCAGTATATCAAGTATGCGATCACGGTATACTTTCTTCTTGTACAACTCACGTAATGCTACCACCAAATCCGCCATCCCGTCACGGCTTCGGGGGATTGGTGTATCTTTTATTAACAATTGACCTAACTCTAATTGAGGCTCGAATCTTTTGCGCATATTTTGAATGTTGAGGAGTTTGATGGCTTTTTATCGCACTGTTTCTTTATAACGATACAAGAATAAGCATTTTACAGAATACTGACTATTTTATATGTTAATTTATTCGCCATCTATATCTGTATCACACTGTTATACCGGTAATTATGCGTTTTATGACAGACACTATATAAAAAATGTAAATTGATTTTACTTGTAGTTTTCATTTACACATTTTCTTGGGCACTGTCCCGGGATGAAGAATAGCCGGCACTTATTTCGTTCGGCAAAAGTATGATTTATTTACGAAATCCCCTCCGGCACCCATCTTGCGCCAAACCGCTTGCTGCGCGCCGGGTCTCACTGTTTCAGGTTGAGTAACATTATATAATCTTCGCTGTTTTCTCCGACAATCTCAAAGCCGAGTTTCTTGTATAGGGTTATCCTCCAATATTCCATATTCGGCTATTTCAAGTTTTCTGATTTCTACTTTATTCATTTCCCCGCCGACGCGCAAATAAAGGATTTCATATCTCTATCTCCTTTGTAAACAAACAGGCTCGCTTTTTAAATCCTAACTTCTCATAAAATTCATGCGCTTTTGTTCTATGAAATGCGCTGTCAAGTTCTATACGTTTACAGTCATGATTCTTTGCGATTATCTCAATTTCATTCATCAACAACTTACCGATACCCTGATTTCTATATTTGCTGTCAACCACCAGTTCTTCAATATTCCCAAGGTTTGCCGACATCCATAAACTGTTTTTAATTGTCAGGGAACAATATCCTATCAACTTTTCATTGTCGGTCGCACAAATATAAACCTGATAAACGTTCTTGAGTCCTTTTTCTATTACTCCCCCGACTGCATCTGTGTCAATGGATTTATCCGGCCACAATTGCTCCAACAACTTTATCAAGCCGTTCAAGTCCTCGATTGTCAATCTTCTTATTTCAATCATGCGCCATACTTTTTACGAACCTGTAACCGGTGGGAATATAGCCGAGGGATTTATAAAACTCATGCGCCGGACTTTCGCGCCCAAATCCGCTAACCAACCATGTCCCCTTACAATTAAATTTTTCGGATAACCGTTCGGCAAAATCCATTAATGATCTCCCAATCCCCTGTTTTTGATAATCCGAATCCACAACTATTACAGAAATCTCCCCGTACCGGCTGTATTCTTCCGGATTTTCCCTAATCCTGAACCCGAGTAACCCAATCACTTTGCCGTCCAAGTAATAGACATACAACGAGTCTACCGGACTGTTTTTAATAAAATCAAGCCGATTCATTAAATCGGATTCTGAAAGCATTTCGCCTGTCAGGACAGCGAACAGTCGCCGTATATCCGGTTTATCTTTATACTCAAATTCGCGTATCATTTTGTCGTCCCGTAATATTCTATCACATTCATGGCAAAACGTGCAAATACGGTAGCCGAACCGCCTCTCATTTCGATGGCCACTTCAATGGCTTCAATGATTTCTTCTGTCGCGGCTCCGTTGCCCAACGCCTGCTTGATACTCCACTCCAAATTTTCCATGTATATTCTTTTTAAAAATTTATCGCGTCTCGCTGTATATTCATCGTTTTCATAACTGTTTTACTTTCATGAAGTTTTTGCGAAGGTATCATTTACCTTTGATTTTCCCATGCCAACCATCGCTAAACCTAATCCGGCTACTTCTCTACCGGAATACGAGCGATTCCAGTATCCTTCCGGTGGCGCCGGTATGTGCGCTGACGAATTTGCCGGCTGATTGTCCGGCTGTTTGCAGCAGATCGGGATCGGTTGACAGCTCATTCATGTGGGCGTCAAACGTTTTCTCGTCGTAAACGGCGAAGCCTCCCCCGACGGCTATTATGCCGGTAGCTTCTTTGAACTTATGATGCGCCGGGCCGAAAAGGACGGGTATTCCGTATACCGCCGCCTCAAGGACATTGTGAATACCCCTGCCGAAACCTCCGCCTATATAAGCTATATCCCCGTAGCGATAGATGGACGACAGAAGGCCGAAACTGTCTATAATCAGACAGTCTTTGCCGACTGTATCTCCCTGTTCCGAAGCGTCCGAGAAGCAGATGTAGGGCCTCTTCAGCAGCGAGTAGATCTCCAACAGGCGCTCGCGGTTTATTTCGTGCGGGGCGATGATGAGTTTAAGCTCCGGATGCTCGTTGAAGTAACGGATCAGCAGCTCCTCATCTTTCGGCCAGGTGCTGCCGGCTATAAGCGTCAGCCGCTTGCTATGTTCGCCGCCGGCAAATTCTTCTACCAAAGGAACAGGGCGGGCCTTCTTCCGAACGTCCATAACGCGGTCGAAACGTGTATCGCCGGATATGCTTACGTTTTTTATCCCATATCCGGCAAGTAATCCGGCCGAAGCGGCGTCCTGAACATACAGCCGGTCGAAGCAGCGGAGCGTATTGAGGTAAAAACGACCGTACCATTTGAAAAATAATTGGTTCCGGCGGAAAACGGATGATATGCTGAACGCCGGTATATCACGCCTTTTCAATTCGGATAAATAATTCGCCCAAAATTCATACTTGATGAAAATAGCCATGCTGGGATTGGCCAAAGTGATAAACTTCCTGACCTTATACGGCGTATCAAAAGGAAGATAGCATATAACATCGGCCCCTGAATAGTTCTTCCTCACTTCATAGCCCGAAGGGGAAAAAAAGGTCAGCAATATCTTATACCCAGACCGGCCTGCTTTTATCGTTTCCATCATCGGGCGGCCCTGCTCGAACTCGCCAAGCGAGGATGCGTGAAACCATATGTACCTGGCGCTCCTGTCGATCTTTTCGCGCAGTATGCCGTTTGTTTTCCATTGCCCGAAGCGCATCATCCGCGCTTTTTTATGGAAAGGCGATAACAATTCTACCGCGAACGCATACAAGTGTATTATTAATGTATACAGTATCATTTCAACGCCTCGATCGCACGCCGTATGCGGCGGATAGTTTCCTCTTTGCCTAATGTTTCCGTTATATCGAATATGTGCGGGCCTTTGCTCCGGCCCACGAGGGCGAGGCGAAGGGCATTCATGATGTCGCCTGGATGGTATCCCTTGTTTTCAATCCATAACTTCACGACTTCTTCCGTCACCTGCGCGTCGAAGGCGGTGCAGGCGTCAAGCGTTTCCGACAATTCGGCGAGTCGGGCGGCCGAATCTTCCTTCCAGCGTTTCTTTACCGTCTTTGAGTCGTATTCCGCAGGCGCGGAAAAAAAGAAGGAGGATTCCTCCCATAATTCCCCCACGAAGTCAACGCGCTCCTTGACAAGGCCTGCAACCTTCTCGACATAGCCCGCGCCGGCCTGTATCCCATGTCCTTCCAGTACAGGAATGAACAGCCCTGCTATCTCTTTATCGCTTTTCCGGCGGACGTACTGATGATTGAACCATTTGGCCTTCTCATAATCAAATTTTGCGCCGTTTTTACTGCAATGCGTAAGGTCAAACAGGCGCGTCATCTCCTCTACGGAGAGTATCTCCATGCCATTGCCCGGATTCCAGCCCAGCAGCGCGAGGAAATTTACCACCGCTTCGGGAAGGTAGCCGCTCTCGCGATAGCCGGACGATAATTCGCCGGTTTGCACATCTCTCCACTCCAACGGGAAGACGGGGAATCCGAGCCTGTCGCCGTCGCGCTTGCTTAGCTTTCCGTTGCCTTCGGGCTTGAGCAGAAGCGGTAAATGGGCGAACTGCGGCATCGTCGCCTCCCAACCAAACGCGCGGTATAGCAAAACGTGCAACGGCGCGCTCGGCAACCATTCTTCGCCGCGTATAACATGCGTAATCTCCATCAGATGGTCGTCTACTATATTAGCAAGGTGATACGTAGGCAACCGGTCGGCAGATTTGAACAGTACCTTGTCATCCAGCACAGAGGAGTTTATCATAACCTCCCCGCGGATAAGATCGTTCACCGTTATCTCCTCGCCGGGCTCTATCCTGAAACGGACGACATAATTCGCGCCCTCGTCCAGCAACCGCCGGGTCTCTTCCGCAGGCAGGGTAAGACTGTTGCGCATCCGTGCGCGGGTTGAAGCGTCATACTGGAAGTTAGGCGTCGCCTTACGCCCGGCCTCAAGCTCTTCCGGCGTATCGAAAGCATAGTAAGCTAAGCCGGCGTCCAACAGTTGCTCTACATATATTGCATACGTATCCTTCCGCTCGCTTTGCCGATAGGGCCCATACTTCCCGCCAAAGCCCGCACCCTCGTCGAAGCGGATATTCAGCCACCGGAAAGCCTCAAGTATATACTCCTCCGCCCCTGGCACAAAACGCCGCGTATCCGTATCCTCGATGCGGAGAATAAAATCCCCCCCCCGCTGCCGCGCAAACAGATAATTGTATAAAGCCGTACGCACTCCCCCGATATGCAGGGGCCCGGTCGGACTGGGAGCAAACCGCACCCTCACTCTTCTATTATTCATAACGTTCCATTAATTTAAAATACGAAGGCAAAAGTATGTTTTTTTCCCATACAAGAAAGAAAGCACCCACCCTCTCATCCCGAACGCCCCCTCTTTGCCACCTCCGACGCCATCGTCAATACAAATTCATTACCCCCGCCCCATCCAAGTAATAAGAAGAATAATTTGGGCGTGCCCCCCTTTGGGGGTCGGGCTATCCGCTACAAGTCCTCGCTCGCTACGCTCGTTCCGGTCTTTCCGCTACTATCCCTCACGCGAAGAGCCCGCGCCGGCTGAATCCAACCAATCATAATCGTTATGCTTACACCAATTGCTGCGATTCTGTAAATCATAACCGTTATGATTACCCGAATCGCTGTGATTCTACCAATCATAACCGTTATGATTACCCCAATAGCTGCGATTCTACCAATCATAACCGTTACAATTACCCGAATCGCTGCGATTCTGCAAATCGTAACCGTTATGATTCCCCCAATCGCTGCGATTCTGCAAATCATAACGGTTATGATACAAACACGCAGTCGGTACGGGCTACAAGCTTGTGCCCGGCGGGCGACGGCGCTTGCGCATGGGGCTTGCCTTATCGATAAGGCTCTTCGCGTGAGGGATAGTAGCGGAAAGACCGGAAAGAGCGTAGCGAGCGAGGACTTGTAGCGGATAGCCCGACCCCGCGCAGCGGGGGCACGCCCTGATTATTCTTGGAAAACTGCTGCGAATTGCTTGGTTCGCAGGGGGGGGCTTTATTCGCGGTAGTAGATTCTCTTTACGCGGGGGGAGATGGTGGTTAGGATTTCGTATGGGATGGTGTCGAGTTTGTCGGCGAGGCGGGTGACGGGGTAGGATGGGCCGAAGATGAGGACTTGGTCGCCTTCGTTTGCGTCTGTGCCGGTGACGTCTATCATGGTTGTGTCCATGCAGATGTTTCCGATGATGGGGCATAGTTGGTTATTGATGATTACTTCGCCTTTTCTGTTGCTCAGGCGCCGGTCTAATCCGTCGGCGTAGCCTATGGGGATGACGGCGATGCGGGAGTTTTTGGTGACGAAGCTTGCGCGGTTGTAGCCTACGGATTGGCCTGCTGCGAGGTTTTGTATCCGGAGGATGGTGGTGCGTAGGGTGGCTACGTTTTGCAATTCGTGGCCTTCTCGGGCGCCGACGCCGTATAGTCCTATGCCGAGCCGGACTATATCCATTCGGTATTGCGGGAAGCGTTCGATGCCTGCTGAGTTGAGGATGTGTTTGAGGATTTTATGTTCCAGGCCTGTTTCTAATGTGCGGGCGGCTTGTTGGAAGGTGCGTGCCTGTTGGTGTGTGAAGTCGTCGAGGGCGGGGTTATCGCTGCCTGCCAGGTGTGTGAAGACTGAGGATACGGTTACGCCGCTTTGGTTTCGTATGATGCTGCATACTTGCGGGATGTCTTCGGGTTGAAATCCTAAGCGGCACATGCCTGTGTCTATTTTGATGTGTACCGGATAGGAGGTTATTCCCCTCCGTCCGGTTTCTTTTATGATGGTATCCAGGAGTCGGAGGCTGTATATTTCCGGTTCGAGGGAGTTTTCGAGCAGGAGGTTGAAGCCGCCGTGTTCGGGGTTCATGACTATGATGGGGATGGATATTCCGGCTTTGCGCAGTTCAGCGCCTTCGTCGGCTACGGCTACGGCGATGTAGTCGCAGTGTTGTTCTTGCAGGGTTTTGGCTAATTCGTCAGGGCCTACGCCGTAGCCGAAGGCTTTGAGCATGGCTATGATTTTCGTTTCCGGTTGGAGGAGGGAGCGGTAGTAGTTGAAGTTGTGGACGACGGCGTCGAGGTTTACTTCGAGGATAGTTTCGTGCACTTTCATTTCGATTCTTTCGGAGATTTGTTCAAAGTGGAAGCGTCGCGAGCCTTTGAGGAGGATAAGTTCGTTGCGGAAGGATTTGATTGATGGCGAGTCGAGGAAGTCGGCGGTTGTCCGGTAGAACTCTTTGGGGAGGTCGAAGAGTGCGCCGTATTCCATGACGTCTCTTCCGATACCGATGAGGCGTTCTATTTTCTTGCGTCTTACGAGGTCGGCCACTTTCTTGTAGAGGGATTTGGGGAGGGCGCCGGATTGCAGTATATCTGAGAGGATGAGGGTAGAGGCGAGGTTTGCGCCGGCTTTACGGCTTTGCATGAAGTCGAGGGCTATGTCGAGCGAGTTGATGTCGGAGTTATAGGCGTCGTTTATTATGAGGCAGTTGTTGACGCCCTGTTTTATGTCCAGTCTCATCTCTACCGGTTCAAGGTGCATGAACTTGGAGGTGTCGCGCAGGCTTGTGGGTTTGAGGCAGAGTATGAGGGCGAGGCAGTGGAGGACGTTTTCTATTGATGCATCGTCGGTGAAGGGGATTGTATAGGCGCTGTTCAGTCCCATTGCGGTACATTCGATCTCTGTCTGGGTGTCTTTTTTCTTTATGGAGGAGACGTATAGTGGCGCGTCGGAGTTTACCCGGCTCCATCCGATAGCGCGGTGCGAGAGGAGGGCGGAGTCGATGCAGTTGGCGATAAAGGCGTTGTCGGCGTTGTAGATAATGGTTTCGCAGTCGGCGAAGAGCGTAAGTTTCTCCATGCATTTCTGGAAGGAGGAGATGAAGTTTTCCTGGTGTGCTTCGCCGATTCCGGTCAGTATGCCGATGGTTGGAGATATGATGGGCCGCAGTCGCTCCATTTCGTCGGGCTGCGATATTCCGGCTTCGAAGATGGCGAGCGTGTGCTTCCCGTTCATTTGCCAGACGGAGAGTGGTACGCCTAATTGCGAATTGAAGCTGCGCGGGGAGCGCACGATGTTAAATTCGTTGTGGAGCAGTTGGTAGAGGAACTCTTTCACGATGGTTTTCCCGTTGCTTCCCGTGATTCCGATGATGGGTATGTCGAAGTGTTGTCGATGCCGGGCGGCTAATGCCTGGAGTGCGCGGAGCGGGTCTTTGACAAGCAGGAAGTTAGCGTCCGGCGTGGTGTTTAGGGCGTCCGGGTGTATTTCTCCGACGACGAAGTTGCGCACTCCAAGTTTGTAGAGTTCGTTTATGTACTTGTGTCCGTCGTTGGCTTTTGTCTTCAGGGCGAAGAAAAGGCTCTGTTCCGGGGACGAGAGGCGGCGGCTGTCGGTAAGCAGTATGCTGATATGAGCGTCACTGATGTGAGCAGTTTCGGCGCCGATGATTTCGGCGATCTCTTTGATCGGGTATTCCATGTTGTTATTTTACTTTAGTATAGAACGTAACCGCTTTATTTCTTGCGACAGGTTAAAGTAAGGGAATTTCCCGTAAAGATATTCCGCTTTCGATAAAGTTTGCTGCATGAATTGCCGGTAAGACGGGCTTGCGGGTTGGAATGGTTTATGTTCGAGCGCTTTTTTGATAGCCTTCCATTCGTTGATAAGAGCTTGCGATTCGGAAGAGAGGAAGCTTCGGTAAAACCGTTCGCATATATATTCCACCGCCAAGGTGGAGGGGTGCAGCATATCGTCGGCGTAGAAACGATAGTCGCGCAATTCGTCCATCATGATTTCGTAGGCAGGGAAGTAGGCGATGCGCTCCGGATAACGCGTTTGCAGTGCGTCTATCGCCATCAGGAGGATAGCCTTGCTTAGCCGGTTGTTATGTGCGCCGTCTTTCCAATGCCGGACGGGACTGACGGTGAACAGTATTTTCAACGCAGGGTTGACATTCTGCAAAGAGTGCAATAAGCCGTCCCATTCGCTTATAATAGCGTCAACCGTCAGTCTTTCGCGTTCAAAGAGTCGCTCCGGCAGCTTGTGACAGTTGGAGACGGTTCTCCCGTCGATTTTACGCCTGTAAAGATACGCCGTGCCGAAAGTGATAATAAGTCGCGAAGCTGTGGTAAGGTTGTATGAAGATAGCTTTAGCTGCCTGTTTACATTCTCCAACGCCTCGTTTTCAGAGACGGACGAGAAGCTGCTATGGTGCATAAAGCTGTGATAGACGCCCTCGTGTTCAAACAAATCGGATGCTACGAATGGCGACGGTTCCA
This sequence comes from Tannerellaceae bacterium, assembly GCA_031267205.1. GTDB lineage: Bacteria > Bacteroidota > Bacteroidia > Bacteroidales > Tannerellaceae > DFXE01. The sequence continues at coordinate 9,732 of JAIRZN010000083.1, forward strand.
ACAGTCTACTAAGCGACAGGGCGACGGACGCCGGATTGTAGAGCGTCCCGAAGGGGTTGACGTCTACGTCAAACTTATCCCCGCTCAGCCTGTCCCCGATCTCACGGGCGAAACAGGAGCCGAGTATCATAATCCTGTCGCGGCACGAAAACGGGGAAGTTGCTTCCGGTATCGAGACGGGCGTATTCCATTCCATACTCAATAGTTTTTATGTATAAGTAAGCGCTAAAAAAGGCCGTCCCCATAAGAGAGGACAGCCTTGTATGAGTTAATAAGCCGTATCCGGTTATTCCATATTCAGTGTTACGCGTTTGAAGGCGGTAACGGTGAGGTTTTTGTCTTGCTGTTGCAGGTATTGTTCGATACTGAGTTTGTTATCTTTCACAAATTCCTGTTGCAAGAGAGTGCTTTCCTTGTAGAACTTCTGCAAAGCGCCTTCTGCAATACGGCTGAGCAGGTTTTCGGGTTTACCCGCCTGACGAGCTTTATCACGGGCTATTTCCATTTCCTGGTCGATCGTTTTCTGCGGGACTTCTTCAGGTCTTACGGCTATGGGGCTCATCGCTGCTACCTGCATCGCCACGTCGCGCGCCGGCTGGTACTCCAGCGGTTGATTGAAGGCTACGATTGTCGCCAGCTTATTCCCCGGATGGATGTACGAGATCGTGGAAGCTCCGCTGATAAATTCATAAAAGCCTAATTCCATTTTTTCGCCCGTCACTCCTACGCGGTCGGTGATATGTTCCTGCACCGGGCGTCCGTCGGCGAGCGGAGCGTTCTTCAGTTCATCTATTGAAGCCGCCTTGTTGTTGATTGCAGCGTTCAGTATATCTTTCGTCAATGCGACAAACTGTTCGTTCTTCGCCACGAAATCGGTTTCGCATTTCAGCGCCACAATTGCGGCGAACCCGCCTTCGGCGACAGCCAGTACGCATCCTTCCGAGGCCTCCCTGTCGGAACGTTTAGCGGCCACTGCCTGCCCTTTTTTACGAATGATTTCCATTGCTTTGTCGAAATCGCCGCCGGCTTCTTCCAAAGCCCCTTTACAATCCATCATACCCGCTCCGCTCATTTTCCGCAGATGGGCGATATCAGCCATTGTAACTGCCATAATATATTTCTTTTTTAAAATTAATCTTCTGTTTCATTCTTCACTACGCGATGGATGACGGATGCATTCAGTGCGTCATCGTCTTCCCTCTTGGTGCGTTCTTTCTTGGCGCTCCTTGTTTTGCGTTCCCTTCTCGGGGCGACTTCTTCGGTAGTTTCCGTATCTATCTTTTCGGCCTTGCGTTCCTCTAAGCCTTCGTTTATTGCTTCGCAAACAGCGCCTACGATTACCTCTACCGACTTCGTAGCGTCGTCATTGGCCGGGATTACAAAGTCGATGTCGGAAGGGTTGGAGTTAGTATCAACCATGCCGAATACGGGTATCCCCAAACGATTAGCTTCGCGAACGGCGATGTGTTCCTTCATCACGTCGACAACAAACAGGGCGGAAGGCAAGCGCGTAAGGTCGATAATCGAGCCTAACATCTTTTCCAATTTCGCCCGTTGGCGGGTGATTTGCAGTTTTTCCCTCTTCGAAAGGTTGTCAAAGGTGCCGTCTTTGGTCATTTTATCAATTGTTGTCATCTTCTTGATGGCTTTACGGATTGTCGGGAAATTTGTCAACATCCCGCCCGGCCAGCGTTCGATAACGTAAGGCATACCCACTGCGGAGGCCTTATCCGCTACGATCTGCTTGGCTTGTTTCTTTGTGGCTACAAAGAGTATCTTCTTTCCCGATCTGGAAAGGTTTTTCATTACTTCGGCGGCTTCGTCTACCTTAGCGACCGTTTTATGCAAGTCTATGATATGAATACCATTGCGCTCCATGAAAATATAAGGAGCCATTGCGGGGTTCCACTTTCTCTTTAAGTGTCCGAAGTGTACCCCGGCTTCTAATAACTGTTCAAAATTAACTCTTGACATTTTGATTTCTTTTAATCGTTTACATTCTGTTTTACCATTCAACCATCAGGTAGTCCTCCAACATATCTTCATGCAAAAGAAATCCTGATAATTTAGATGCTAAACGCTCTTTTCTAAAGGATAACTTAATCGTGAGCGATATTCGTCACTTGTGTTACCCGTCGCCGTTTTAACGTTTGCTGAACTGGAATCTCTTACGAGCCTTGGGGCGTCCCGGCTTCTTGCGTTCCACAGCGCGAGGGTCGCGCGTTACAAAACCTTCCGCCCTGAGAGCCGGCTTGTCTTCCGGATTAATCTTTATAAGGGCGCGAGCTATGGCTAGGCGCGCGGCTTCCGATTGTCCCTTGAAACCACCGCCGGCCAGATTGATACGAATATCGTACTGCTCGGTAACATTCAATTTGCTAAGCGGCTGCTTCACGATGAACTGAAGGATCGTAGAAGGGAAATAACGATCGAGTTCGCGCTTGTTAATGGTAATCTTACCACTGCCTTCGCTGACATAAACGCGGGCTACTGCCGCCTTACGTCTTCCTATTGCATTTATTACTTCCATCATTTATTATTTAAGTGAATTAATATCAATCGACTTTGGTTGTTGGGCCTCATGCTTATGCTCCGCTCCCGCGTATACATGCATATTGCCGATCAACTTAGCTCCCAGGCGATTCTTGGGTAACATCCCTTTCACTACTTTACGGAAAAGGCGATCTTCGCCTTTTTTCAACAGGTCGGCAGGGGTATAAGATTTCTGTCCTCCCGGATATCCTGTGTGTCTCAAATAAATACGGTCGTTCCACTTATTCCCCGTGAGAACGACTTTGTCTGCATTGATGATAATTACGTTATCACCACAATCAACGTGCGGCGTAAAATCGGGCTTGTACTTCCCGCGCAAAAGCTTCGCAACTTTCGCACCTATGCGTCCCAAAGACTGTCCGGTTGCATCAACTACAACCCATTCTTTCGTCACAGTTGCCTTGTTTGCAGAAATGGTCTTAAAACTTAAAGTATCCACTGCTTAGAAAATAAATTTAATTAATAACTCAAAAACAAGTTCCCAATAATATCTTT
>JAIRZN010000152.1 GCA_031267205.1 Tannerellaceae bacterium
CGCTTTGCGGAATGTATAAAAAGGAGGGGTGCAGGGGGCGTTTTTATATAATTGCGTCGGGCAATTTTTGTTGGGGGCTTCTTAAAACTTCGAATACATGGCTTGCGTGGTTTTAAGGGCGGAGTTTATTGTTGTGGATTAAGATTTTGGCGGCGAAGCTTGACGCAGAAGTCGGGGGCTTCGGAAGTTGCATGTTGCGTCGGTTTTATACAAAAGGGGGTTGGCATTGCTGCCCGCCCCCTTTACGTGTCGGAACAGGCCCCGAAGGGCCTGCCGGTATATAATTCATAGTTCAGTTCGCCCTTATCACGATGGTGTCGACGTATATCGCGCCGTCCATTTGCAGCTTGTATATTCCTAAGGGAAATTCGTAGCCGATACTGTCCGCTTTGACCGTGAACGTCTTGTAGTTTTCCGCGCCCGTGTTGCCCGACAAGATTACGGAGTCGACCGGGAAATTGAGCGTGTCCGTCCAGATGTAGTAGTCGTAATACCGGTTGGAAGGCGACAGGCTCACCCTGTTAGCCACGTTTCTCGTCACATTGAACGTGTCGGGCGGGCCGGCGACGGGTGTCAGCGGCAGGTTGTTCGCCCGCACTTCTATTGTATTCGACGGGGTTATTTTAACGGGTATCATGGCGATTGTATGCGCAGCGAAATCCGACTTTATGCTGTCCTGGATGACTAAGCGGTAGAAAATCTTTTCCTGGCCTTGAATCAAGCCTAAGCTTTGGAGATTATTGTTATTCACCATCCGGGCGTAGTAGAGCGTGTCGCCGTTATTCCCGCCTTTGGTGGTGAGGAGGCCGGAGAGGCTTTCCGGCTTGTTGAAGCCTACGAAATTCAGTCCGCGCTGTTCCCTTGAATCTTTAAGTACCAAATCCTCAGCGACCAGCGATTCCATGAATAACTTCGACTTGTTGATCGAGAATACGACGGCGATCCTTTGGTTGGACAGTTGCGGAACGATGTGGCTGTATTCAATAGGCATTTCGGGCCTCATTCTCCACCTCCAGATGGCGCTATCTTTTGTTACCTCGTAGCGGTCGGTATGGTTGTAGAGGGAATCTATTTTGTGATACTCCAATCTCAGGTCTTGCAGGCTGAAAGTATCGGTTCCTATTATCTCGGCGTATCCCAGTATCTTGAAAAATAGCGGAGCGTCCTGTTCTTCTATCCATTTGGGAAGCTTGAGTATTTTCGTCACCGTAACCGGCCGTCCGGCCTCGTTGAACAAAAGTTCGCCGTTAGCGTCGGTGAGCTGGACGGGGATAAATAGGTCGTAATAGCGCCCGTGGTCGACGATATAGGTAGACAGCGAGTCGGCGACTAAATTCGACGGTATGGTATCGTACCCAGCCGGAGTTGGGGGGTCGATAGTTTCGTCATGCCATACATAAAATACCCACAATCCGTTTTTCACTTCCGGGGATTTATCGCTGGCGGGATAGATAGAGGCGGTGCAGGTGGTGCCGTTCGCGCCTATGACGCATTCCTCCCACATGCCGTTGGCGCCTATTCTCCACGTTGGCGCATCCTTTCCGTTTGTACCAGGGGCCCCCGGCGCGCCCGGAGCTCCGTCTATGCCTGAGTAGATGTCATGTTCTTCGGCTCCGTTGGGACCGATGAATCTGATCCTGAATCCGGCGCCTCTTGTCCCGGATGCAGGCAGCGGGGTGACGGATTCGACGATGTAGCCGGCATTTATCTTTTCCTGGATACTCGTCAATTGCGTTTCTATGCTGGTAAGCCTTTCTTCGATGACATCAAGTTCTTCGCCGTAACAAGTGGTGAAGATGTAAGACATCAGGAGGCATAGCGGAACAACGTAGAAAAGGAAACTTTTAGTAATTTTTTCTGTGCTCATATTATATATTTTATTTAATTATTAGCTGATTACAGATTGCCAAACGGGTTGCGACCGTTCTAAAATCGCAGGCTAAGGTATGCCTTTTAAAATGTCCCGGATAGTTTTCCGACGGCTCTTTATCGACAGGTGAGGGGCGATTTTCGTTGAAAAGATGTTTATATCTGTTCATATACTGTTACCTGTTTGTGGAGGATGACGCCGTTTACGGAATGACGGCAAATCGCTATTCCTGCTAATATTCCCTCGTTTAAAACAGAAAAAGATATTGTCCGGGATATGTTTATAACTACCTTCGCTGCACATTTGAAAACTATTTTAAAATGAAACGAAAACATTTTCTCCAGCAACAATCCTTCCGCTTCAAAAAGTTTGCGCGTAAGGGGTATGCATCATTCAACAGCATGCATAAAGTGGTCAGCATCGGCGTAGTGGCCGGATGCGTCCTTGCAGCCATGACGCTGTCGTCCGCCCATGCGCAGGAAAGCGCGCGAGCAGGCAGCTTGTATAAAACGCAGGAGCGGGAGCTTGGCGAAACGCTTGAGCAGGAGCTCGACGAAGTGACCGTCGTCGCCGCGCGCCCCGGTATGCCGCCAAGCCAAAGCGCGAAGCTCGTCACCGTCATCACAAGCCGGCAAATAGAACGTGCGCCTATACAAAGCCTTCAGGACGTCCTCTCGCAGGCCGCGCACATCGACGTAATCCAGCGCGGAGGGCGCGGCGTACAGGCCGACATCTCCATCCGCGGAGGCACACAGGAACAGAACGTCATACTACTCAACGGCATCAATTTCTCGAACGCCCACACAGGGCATTACAACCTCGACCTTCCCCTCAACGTTTCCGACATCGAACGCATCGAGATCATACACGGTCCATCGGCTCTCATCTATGGGGCCGGCTCCTTCACCGGCGGTATTAACATCATCACAAAGAAAAAGGCTCCTGCGCTATACGCCCGTGCGGAAGGCGGCATGCATCGTATGTCGGCCGTAGAATTGCGCGGCTCCGCAGAAACAGGCCCGGCCGTCCACAGCCTTTCGGCAAGTCGCGAAAGCTCGGACGGCTACATCGCCAACAGCGATTACCATATATATAATGTATTGTGGCAAACTCACGCCGATATACCGGCCGCGACGCTCGACGTGCAGCTTGGGTACAATGCCAAGCAGTACGGGGCGAATACCTTCTATTCCGCCCTCTATCCGGCGCAGTACGAACAAACATCAGCTTGCGCCGGTTCAATAAAGGCGGAAACAGGAGTTAGACTGAAAGTCATGCCCGCCGTCTACTGGAGCCGGCATCGTGACAGGTTTGAACTGACGCGCGGATCGGAAGCCGGCCGTAATTTCCACCTCAACGACGCATACGGCGCTAACCTCGTCATGGCCTACGCCTGGCCGGGAGCCGGCAGCACGCGCCTCGGCCTTGACCTGCGCCGCGAGAGCATTCTCAGCAGCGTTTTAGGCAAGGAAATGGCCACGCCGCGCGGACACTACCTCAAGTCCGACGCCCGGACGAACACAGGCCTGTCCGCAGAGCATACCATAGTGTGGAGACGCTGGATGGCGTCGGCAGGAGTACTGATAAGTCATACGACACTGCTCGGTAAAGCCTTTAAGCCCTACCCATCGCTCAGCCTTGTTTACCGCCCCGCCGCCGATGTAAAACTTTCCGCCTCATGGAGCAAATCCACGCGCATGCCTACCTTTACCGATCTTTATTACACAACCCAAACCCATAGAGGCGACCAAGGTCTACGGCCCGAAAAATCGGAGTCGTTAGACATAAGCATAAAATACGGCAGCCTCCCCGCCGACTTCCACATCACAGGTTTCCTGCTTTGGGGCAGGGATATGATAGACTGGGTGAAGATCAATCCGCAGGACAGCCGCTGGACGTCATGGAACCTGACCGCGGTAAATACACAAGGCCTCGAGGCAGGCCTCGACCTGCGCCCATCCGAACTGCTGCCGTCAATAAGCAAGCAGACCGTCCTAAGGATCGGCTACACCCGTATGCATCAGTCGTCCGACGCCGGAGGTTTGGTATCAGCATACGCCCTCAATTATCTTCGCGATAAATTCACTGTCGCCCTCTCCCATCCGTTGCCGCTCGGAATGTCGGTCGACATGCATTTCCGCCTGCAAAAGCGCATGGGCACGTATGAAAAGTTTGAGGATAAAATAAAGACCGGCGACGTTCCCTATCCCGGCTTTTCCACCCTCGACCTAAGGCTTAGCTACCAACGACGCAGCCTGCGACTCTACCTCAATCTCAACAACATCTACAACACCTACTACTTCGACCGCGGCAATATACCCCAGCCCGGATTTTGGTTGACCGGCGGCATCAGTTACGCGATCAGATAGAGCATAGCCATCGCTCCAGGCCTGTTTTGTAATAAAGATAAATCCATTACCTTTGCCGGCACGAAACAAAAAAGATGGTCCGGTAGCTCAGTTGGATAGAGCAACAGCCTTCTAAGCTGTGGGTCTTGGGTTCGAATCCCAACCGGATCACCTTTCAGAATATAGATTTTTAAAAAAGGCTACCGCAATCGGATGCGGTAGCCTTTTTTTTTAAAACTAACCAATGATCATTTTTGCTTCCGCATTTCCTCTAACTGTCTCTTTAGTTCCTCGATATCTTTATCTTTTTCCCTGAGGGCCTTTTCCTGTTCTTCGATGATTTTTTCTTTTTCTCCTATGAGGCGTTCTTTGTCTATGAGTTCCTGCATGTAGTCGTCTTCCATTTGCATTTCGGTCTGGACATCTTCGCTTTCGTAGGCCATGCGAAGGCGGCGGATGATGGGACGATAGGATTCGGGGAGATCGTCTTCGTCGATATTGAGGATGTGGTAGTTCTTGGTGCGATTTTCCTGGTCGAAGATGCTGAGGAGCTTTTCGAGGTCGGTGCTGCGGCGGCGTTTGAGCTGTTCCATCTGCACGATCCACGAACGATGATGGAGGCTTCGGATAAACTCGTTGGCTCCGGTCAGGGCTTTTTGGGTTGCGTGATCTTTGGCTTCGTAGTTTACGGTGACAACCGGAGTGTCGGGTATACCGATGTCGTGACCGAGTATAAAGATGCAGTATATCTGCCTGGCTCTACGGCCGCCTTCGTAGCTGTTGCCGGAGTTTTCGTAATGCAGTCCGAGGTAACGGCGAAAGCGCATTATGTCGGATGCCAACTTGGCTTTCTGGAGTTCTATCAGCACTGTCTTAAAGCCTCCGCCGGGGAGGGCTATCCGCGCCGAGAAGTCGAAGCGACACACTGTAAAGAACATTTCCTCCTTCTCCGGTAGTTTTTCGGTCTTTCCGCCGGCATTTGTTTTCGGGCGGCGGACGGTTCGTTCCTGAGCTGAAAAGTCCAGTTCCACTACCTCTTC
>JAIRZN010000064.1 GCA_031267205.1 Tannerellaceae bacterium
TTTTTTTATTTAAAAAATGATTAGTCGGTCGCCGTTGTGCGGAGGTTGGGGTTTATGGGGGCGGCGCAGGAGCTTACCTTTATATTATATGTGATGGGGGCGCCGTCGCATCCGTTGATGTGGGGGGTGACGGTTATTGCGGCCGTTATTGTGTGGGGGGAATCGCTTTGGGCGGTGAATTGGGGGAGGTTGCCTGTTCCGCTTGCGGCGAGGCCGATGGTGACGTTGTCATTTGTCCAGGTGAACGTCGTGCCGGGGGTTGAGGTGGCGAAGGCTCGCTGGGGGACGGTTGTGCCGGCGCAAACTATTGTATCGGTCACGGCGTTGACTGTCGGCAGGGGATTTACGGTGATAAACACCGGCGCGGCATAGACGGGGCCGCACGGGCCGCTGGTTACGCCACGGCGGAAATAGGCGCTTTCCGTCAGCCAGGTGGAGAAGGCGACGCTTGTGTTGACGTTTGTCCAGGTTATGCTATCCGTGCTTTTTTGCCATTGGTAGGAGTATGTACCATCGCCACCGGTGGGCGTTGAGCCGTTGGCTAAGAGCGTGATGGAGTTGTAGCAGATTGTCGTCGGGCTGCCCGTGACGCTTCCCGGATTGAGCGTCGGATAGACGGTGACGGCCGTGCGCGTTGTGGAGACGCAGCCGGAGGTTGTGTTGCGCGATTCGGCGTAGAAGGTAGCCACCTGCGCGACGGCGGTGCGTGTCAGCGTGTTATTTCCCGTAAGGATGGGAGAGCCTCCGTTAGCCGCGGCGTACCAATCCGTCGTACTGCCCGTTGGGGGCACGGCCGTGACGGTGGCAGAGCCGTCGCTGCCCGCGCAGACGTCGGTCACGCTGATGGAAGGCGCGGCGGGGATTGCGCCGACGATTATCGAGGCGGCGTAGGTATAAGCCATTGCGCAGTAGTCGGACGTCATTCCGCGGCGGTAATAAACGGTTCTCGTCTCCGTGCCCGACGCCGTTAACGTGCCCGGCGAGTAGGTGGCGGAGGTTGCGCCGTTGATGTTTGTCCACGTCGAGTTATCGGCGCTGGTTTGCCACAGGTAGGTTGTGCCCGGCGGTTCTATTGCGCCGGAGACAGTCAGCGGGACGGACGTACCGCTTGAGCAGAAGGCTTGCGAGGCCGGGCTAACGGTTCCCGCGTTGACTTTCTTGACGTAAGTAGTAGCGGTAACGACGTTCGGGTCTTGGGCCATGACGAGCGTATAGACGCCCTCCTGCGTGACGGTTATTGAGGAAGTCGTGGCCGTGGTAACGCCGTCCGGATATGTCCAGAGGTAGTCTCTGGCGTATCCCCCCTCGATAGTTACCGAGTTGCCGCACATCCATGTGGTATCGGAGAACTCGAACGTTCCGAAGGCGGAGAAGTATCCGTAAAGGCCCATATTGTTCCGTGAGGTGTTTGCCGCTATATACCCGAAAGAAAAAGGACTTTCCGAGTTGCGTATGGTGACGACCTGGTTATTTGCGGCCGAGAGGAGGGAGAACCGCGCCATTTGCCATTCCGAGACATTGGGTATGGCGATAGCGGAGCCGGTATTGAGCGTAGCGTTGACGACGGAGCCGTAAGAGACTTTGAAATCGCCCCCCTTTCCGCTCCTGAAGAGTAGGAAGCCCAGTTCGTGCTCTCCCTGCACCTGGTAAAACGACATTTCCGTTTGCCCGATAGCATATACCGAAGGCAAGATAGCCGCCCCCTCCTCCCCGAACCCGCTGCGCTGGTAGATGTAGACAGGCTGCGTCGCATCCACATAGACAGCATTGACGGAAGAGTTAAAGGTGTAACGGTAAGCCTGTCCTGCGCTAAGCGGGAGTTGGCTGACGGTAGGCGTCGAGCCGCTTGTGTAGAGGTCCACCTTTGTGCCGTCGTAAGCGCCGACGATGTAGAAGCGTTCCGAGGAGGCGTTCGTCTGCGGCCCACGCGGGACGATGTATCGCGTACCGAGGCTTGTCACCGGGACGATCTGGTCACCCGACGTATCCCCGCCAACCAAATCCTCGGTCACGGTGACGGCAACCGGCTGTGTCGCCACGATCTTTGTACCCGTGAGCGAGCCGCTGTTGGGCGTATACTCCATGATTTTGAGCGTTTCGCCCTTGTTAAGATTGCGGCTGATAGGCGTGTTTGCGGCGGAGGAGGTCGATGTACCGAGACGTATCGCAGCTTTCGGCGTTACGGTAACATTAGTTATACCGTCAGCCGTAGCAACGATGTCAATCTGGTCGCAAGCGCCGACGTATCCCCCCGTCATTTGGGCGTTGTCCGACTGCATGGGCACGTAGAAAAGCGTTCCGAGGGCCTGGTGCCCTTTGAGGGTAAAGATGTCCCGCGAATCGGTGTGGTTGTGCATATAATACGCGGTCACGGGGACGCTGGAGGTGATGTGAATACCAAATTCCGTGACGCTGCCCGCCAATCCACGCGGGTTTTCGATAGTTTTCATGTCAAGGTCCGATGTGAAGTCAAGCTTGTAAAGGCCGCCGGCCGGAATGGTTGTAGTGTTGACGAGCGAGGCGTTGGCGCCGTTGTATCGCGTTACGGTGACGTTAGCCGCCTGATAGTTACCGTTAGAAATAGCCAGGAAGGCAGGGCGGTTGAGCGGGATGCCCGCCGCGAGTTGTTCAGACATATGCGGGGCTACGAACCAGAACTCCGTATCCTGGGCGCGGAGGCCGGTGAGGGAGGCAGCCAGCAGGCATGTGGATAGAAACTTTACTTTTAAATTATTCATTGCGTTGTATTTTGATTTTCATTTTTTACGGAGGATAAGTTTGCCGACTGATTAACTGCGCAAAAAATCAGACTAACTTCTGGAAAGCTTGCAGGGAGAGCATTTCCGCGGGTACGGATTTGCGGATGCTTTTCATGAGGAGCTGTGCTATTGTACGTCGGACGAAGTCTTTGTGTGTGACAAACACTATTTCGCGCACGGGCTTGGGAATGGCGAACGGTCTGACGAGTTCTCTTTGTTCCGCGCCTAACTGGAGGGTTGCCAATCCGGGTATGAATGTGATACCGTTGCCGCTTTCCACCATGCGCATGAACGTTTCGAGGCTACCGAGCCGGTAGGCGCCTTGGTGAATCTTTACCTGTTCCATGCGGCAGAAGCGCAGTAGCTGGTCGCGGAAGCAGTGGCCCTCGTCGAGCAGCCATAGCCTGTTCCCGTTCACGTCTGCGGAGCGGACGACGTCGTTTTTGAATAGCGGTTCGTTGCGGGATACGTATCCGAAAAATTCCTCGTAGAACAGAGTTTCGCCTGCGAGCTCAGGTTTTTCCGGTTGCGAGGCGATGATAGCGGCGTCTATATCGCCGTTGAGCAAGGCGGTCATGACGGGAGCGGTTTTCATTTCCATTATCCTGATGTCATGGTTTGCGTACTTTTCCGTGAACTTCAGGAAGAAGCGCGGGACTAAGTATGGAGCGATCGTGGGCAAGACGGCGAGGCGGAAGGTATCTTTGAGCGATTGTTCCTCCTCGCTCACTATGTCTTTTATGAGCGAAGCCTGGTAGACGATCCTGTGAGCCTGTTCGATTACTTTTTTGCCCGTTGCTGTGGGCCTGACCGGCTGTACGGTACGGTCAAAGAGTTTGACGCCCAATTCATCCTCAAGTTTTTGAAGCATCATACTGAGCGTCGGCTGCGTTACGCCGCAGTGTTCGGCGGCCCTTGCGAAATGCCGGAACGAGTCGACGGCGAGTACGTATTCTAATTGTTGTAATGTCATAGTGAGCAAATATACAAATTATTCCATACCTTTGGCCTAAAGATTAATTTAATAGACAAAAAACTTATGTTTTCAGGCATTATAGAAGAAGCGGCGAAGGTGATTGCCCTCAGGGAAGACGGGGGCAATTTGCATATAACGGTGAAATGCTCGTTTGCGGACGAGCTGAAGGTCGACCAAAGCGTATCGCATAACGGCGTCTGCCTGACGGTCGTCGGCATCGGCGAAGACAGTACGTATACGGTCACGGCCATCAAGGAGACGCTCGAACGCTCCAATCTCGGACGGCTGAAGTCGGGCGACAGGATAAACCTTGAGCGCAGCATGCTTATGAACGGGCGCTTGGACGGGCACATTGTGCAAGGTCACGTCGACCAGACGGCGGTGTGTACGGGAGTGACGGAGGTTGACGGTAGCCGGTATTACTCTTTCCGGTATGATTCGGACGTTGAGAAGGCCCGTCAGGGGTATGTCACGGTAGAGAAAGGCTCGGTTTGCGTAAACGGAGTGAGTCTAACCGTGTGTAACTCGCGCGACAACGGCTTTGAGGTGGCCATTATCCCTTATACGTATGAATGCACTAATTTCGGACAGATAACGGAGGGTTCCGTTGTCAATCTTGAGTTCGATATAATAGGGAAATATATTAGCAGGATGATAAGCCTCGGCTAAAGGTCTTTCAGCAGTATTCCATCTCCGGACAGCGCCAGGTCGCGGCGCGTGTGAAGGATCGTTTCCCATTCGTTCCTGAATCTTATGTCGGTATCGACTTTGAAGTTCTCGGAGCCGTGTTTGTCCATTCTCGACAGCAGGTAGCCTACGCTGAGCGCGTTTATGTCGATAGCAGGCTGGTAATGCGTTATTCGGTCGTCATCGCCGTAGTTCACTTCAATAATAATATTAAGTTCGGAAAGCAGGAGCAGTATCTGCGTAGTAAGCCTCAGCGGGATGCGGTAGGAATCCGACAGCTCGTCCGCCGTATAAGGCGGTTCGCCTGCGGCGAAGCGTTTGGCTATGAGCGAGGCTACCAGCAGTGTCAGGAAGTCCTTGTAACGGCGGCTTATATTCCTGCTGTCGCGCTCGAAGCCGAACTTCTTTACGTTCTGCGAAGCATACGATAGCTCTGCGCCGAACAAACATATGAGCCACGACAACTGCAGCCACAGCAACAGTAGCGGCAATGCGGCAAAGCTGCCGTAGATGGCGTTGTACTTGCTAACCCATATCTGTCCGTTAATGTATATCACCTGGAAGAGCTGGAAGGCGAAGCCTGCAATAATCCCCGGCAGGAGGCCGTTAAGCAGCCCTACCTTTGTATTAGGCAACAGGATATAGATCGACGAAAAGGTTAGCGCGGCTATCAGGAACGGGGCGATCTTGAGCAAGTTGTTCATCACGGGAGTAAAGAACATATAGTCGCTCAAGAAGGTGTTTTGCAGCGTGGAGACAAATATGGAGAACCCGCTCGAGGCCGTCATCGTTACCGGTAGTATAAGGAAGAGCGCCATATAATCGAGTATCTTCCGCTTCCAGGGGCGCGGCTTGGATATCTGCCATATGCTGTTGAAGGTATCCTCGATGGAGGAAATCAGCGTTATGACCGTATAAAACAGCAGCAGCAGTCCGACGCCTATAAAGACGCCTCCCTGCGCCTGCGAGAGGTAGCTCTCGACAAACTCCAGGGCTATCCCCATCTCTGCCTCGTGACCTGGAAAATAATCGAGCAGCTCCTGGCGTACGACGTTCTGGAAACCGAACCCTTTTGCTATGCCTATCAGCACGGCCAGGAGCGGGACAACGGCCAGGAGGCTGCTATATGTCAAGGCCGAGGCCTTCGTCGGCAGGTTCTCGTTCATAAAGCCGCGCACGGCCAGGATGACGGTCTTTATTACATTAATATATACGCGCTTTATCCCACTTATCTCATTTCCTGTTATGCGCCAGATTTCGTAAGTGATAAAATAAACGAACCTCCTTACAAGGGTGCTGATTCGTCTGCCGTAACTTGTTTTCTCTTTATCTTCCACCGTAAGTTAAGTAAAAAATAACCGCAGTCTGCCTGTAAGCCGGGTTCTGTATCCATGCTTTCGCACGGGCGTCTGTCATTTATCTTGTCTTACCGTCGCCGGCAAGATCGAGCGGTCTACCCCTCGGCATCAGGCGGGCAACCCTACTGCGCCGGTATACATGACCTCGCAACCCATAAGACGTACGGCATATCATATCGCTATGACACCCGGTGAGCTCTTACCTCGCCTTTTCACCCTTGTCCCGAACGTGCGGAACGGTTATTTTCTGTTACGTTACTTCGCCTTTGCAGGCGACTTCCCGTTAGGAAGTATGGAGCCCTGTGTTGCCCGGACTTTCCTCCCGATTTTTTTAATCGGGCGACAGACCGGCTGACTGCGGTCGCGCAAATCTACAAAAAAATAACCGCAGTCCCAAGTCCTTCCCTGCAAAGCGGCTCGAATGCCTGAATGTCTCAAAAATATCGCAAACTCCCGATGTGCACGCCTCACTTATCTTTACATAATGATTGCAAACAAAAGATATTTTATTATTTTTGTCCCGATAAAACGTGGTTTTAACTTCACTAACTCAATTTAAAATTTTATAAGCATGAAAAAATTGATTATTCTCAGCGCTTTCTCTTTCCTTATAGTAGCCGCCGCCGGAGCGCAGGAAATTTTCCAGAAAGGGACGAGCGTCGCTAACATCGGTATCGGACTGGGCCATTATGTCCCTATCCAGGCTTCTTACGAATACAGCGTCGTGGACGGACTGATCGAGGGCGAAAACGGCGCTATCGGCGTAGGCGGATACCTCGCATATTACGGGCACAGCGAAAATTTATACGGCGGCAAGTTTAGTTACAGCGATGTCGTCATCGGGGCCAGGGGATCCTTCCATTACCAGTTTGTTGACAAGCTGGATACTTACGCCGGATTGATGCTCGGCTATGACATCGCATCCGCCAAGTGGTCGGGAAGCGGCGCCGAAACCGCCGCAGACGGCAGCGGTCTTTCCTTGTCAATCTTAGCCGGGGCGAGATACTACTTCACGCCTTCTGTCGCTGCATACGGCGAGATTGGTTACGGTCTTGCCTACTTAAGCGTCGGCGTAGCTTTGAAGTTCTGATTCAATCATTATATAAGTCGAAAAGGCGGCGCGCTTCATAGAATGCACGTCGCCTTTTTATAACACAACCATGGAACTGATTTACTTCTTTATCGGAATAGGCGTCTTCGCCATTGCCTCCGGAATCTGGGGCTATTGGGATTATCGCAGGGGTTTGAAGAAACCGCGCTGACGCGCGCGGCCTCAGACATTGAAGCGGAAGTGCATAATGTCGCCGTCGCAAACCGTATATTCCTTGCCCTCTACACTCATCTTGCCGGCTTCCTTCACTGCGGCTTCGGATCCGTAGCGGACGTAGTCGGCGTACTTTATCACCTCGGCGCGTATGAAGCCTTTCTCGAAATCGGTGTGTATTACGCCGGCGCACTGTGGCGCCTTGCTGCCTTTGAGGTACGTCCAGGCGCGGACTTCCTGCGGGCCGGCCGTCAGGAAGGTCTCTAAGCTGAGCAGCTCATAGGCGGACTTGATAAGGCGGTTCACGCCGGATTCCTCCAAGCCGGCCTCCGTGAGGAAGAGGCGGCGCTCGTCGACGGTCTCCAGCTCGGCTATCTCGCTCTCTATACCGGCGGCGACGACCAGCAGGCGGGCGTCTTCGCCCTCTATGGCGGCGCGCACCTTCTCCACGTAGGCGTTGCCCGTAGCGGCCGACGATTCATCTACGTTACAGATGTACATCACGGGTTTATTTGTCAGCAGGAACATCTCGCGGGCGATGCGTTGCTCGTCCTTCGTCTCGAAACGTACCGAACGGGCGTTTCGGCCTTGCTCAAGCGCGGTTTTATACGCCAGTAGCACGCTTAAGGCCTGCGCGGCCTGTTTATCGCCGCCGGTCTGGGCTTGCTTCTGTACTTTCGCGATGCGGCCGGCGACGGTCTCCAGGTCCTTGATCTGAAGCTCCGTGTCGACGATCTCCTTGTCGCCGACAGGGTCGATACGGCCGTCGACATGCACGATGTTATCGTCGTCGAAGCAGCGCAGGACGTGCAGCACGGCGTCGGTCTCGCGTATGTTGGCCAAAAACTTATTGCCGAGGCCCTCGCCGCGGCTTGCGCCTTTCACCAAGCCGGCTATGTCGACGATCTCTACCGTCGTCGGTACTATCCGCTTGGGATGCACCAGCTCGGCCAGGACATCTAAGCGCTCGTCCGGGACGGCTATCACGCCCACGTTGGGCTCTATCGTACAGAAGGGGAAGTTGGCCGACTGCGCCCTGGCGTTGGACAGGCAGTTAAAAAGTGTGGACTTGCCTACGTTAGGCAAGCCCACTATTCCGCATTGTAATGACATATGTTTCTTTGGATTAATCCGTAGGGGGAGTGTACCGCATCTTCGGGTAGACAAGGCCCGTGAGCGTCGCAAGCGTCTCGCCTTCCTTGATTACCTCGGCGCGCGCGGGGCCTTCGCTCTCCATGGGGTTGGACATGTTGACGCGGTCGGGCGTCGTATAGCTCATGGACTGGGCGACGCCGCCCTCCCATTGGAACTCGCTGAAGCGGAAGTCGACGAACTCGTCTTCGGGCGCGCCCTTACGCCACAGGCGCAGCGTACTCGACGAGGCCATGGGATAGAGAGCCTGGTTGAAGGCCTCGACGTTAGCAGGTTGCAGCAACATCCTGATGCTGCTCTCGACGCTTTGCTGCGCGATGGCAACGATGGGATAGAGCGGCGCGGGCGGTTCCGGCTCGAAGTCGTCGCCGTTGTCTTCCTTTTTACCCGTCACATGGCCGCGATGCGAGAGGACGCGCCTGAACTGGTCGATGATGGCGTTGATACGGTCGATCAGCTTGCCCGCTTCCGTCACATCCTTGTCGCCCGACAGCTTGCCGGAGGCGTAAGCCACATCCAGCGCTTGCGTGAACAGTTTGAAGGCCTTATCGACTTGCGCGCGTATTTCCCGCATCGTACCCATTTCCTCGGAATCTTCCAGGCTGTTGGCGCGTTCGATGTATAGCTCACGGAACTCGTCGTTGGCTTCCGCAAGCTTGGCGACTGTGCCCGTGAGCGAGAGCGTCTTGGCGGCGTCTGCGTAGCGCGACTTTCCCATGTCCTCGACCATATTGACGATCAGGGCGCTTGTCTCCGTCATTGTCGCCGAGCCGATAGCCTTGTAATTTTTCAGGATTTCCTGGAGGATCGTTGCGGCCTCCTTGTCGGCAGCCGTGTAACTGTACGATGCTGCGTCGATCGTCCTGTGGAACATCATGAAGATGTCGTAACGTTTCTGCCCGGCCTCGAC
>JAIRZN010000129.1 GCA_031267205.1 Tannerellaceae bacterium
TTCCGCCCCAAATGAGACATTCTTAATATAAAAAAATACATTTGTCGCCTCAAAATCCAAATTTTTAGCAGGAAACCAAGTTTGCCGCCCCCAACGAGCCATTTTCAAGCAGGAAAACATGTTTGCCGCCCCGAACGAGTTGCTTTCAAGTAGGAAAACATGTTTGCCGCCTCGAACGAGTTGCTTTTAAGGAAAAAAACATGTTTTCCTCCTCGAACGAGTTGCTTTTAAGGAAAAAAACATGTTTTCCTCCTCGAACAAGTTGCTTTCAAGGAAAAAAACATGTTTTCCTCCTCGAACGAGCTATTTTCAAGGAAAAAAACATGTTTTCCTCCTCGAACGAGCCATTTTCAAGGAAAAAAACATGTTTGCCGCTTCGAACGGGATATTTTTACGGAAAAAATACGGGTTGGAGGCTTGGGCGGGGGTTTTTTACAGAAAAAATATGGGTTGGAGGCTTGGGCGGAATATTTTTACGGAAAAAATACGGGTTGGAGGCTTGGGCGGGGGATTTTTGCGGAAGAAACACGGATTTAAGGCTTGGGCGGGGGTTTTTTATGGAAAAAATACGGGTTGGAGGCTTGGGCGGGGGTTTTTTACGGAAAAAATACGGGTTGAAGGCTTGGGCGAGGGTTTTTTACGGAAAAAATATGGATTGAAGGCTTGGGCGGGGGGTTTTTACGGGAAAAATACGGGTTGGAGGCTTGGGCGAGGGATTTTTATGAGGGGGTGGAATTATTTTGTGTTTGGGGGGATTGTGTTGATAATGTGGAGGGTGTGGCAGGCTACGAGGGCGGCGGTTTCGGTGCGGAGGCGGCTTGGGCCGAGTGAAACGGGTGCGAAGGCGCGGGCTTGGGCTGCGGCTATCTCGTCGGGGCTGAAATCTCCTTCGGGGCCGATGAGGATGAGGGTATCGGTGTTGCGGCGGCAGGCGTTTTGGAGGAGCGGCTTTGCGGCGCGTTCTTCGCAATGGGCTATGAATTTGTCGCTTGCGAAGGGCCGGCGGAGGAAGTCGTTGAGGTTTGTCATACCTTCGAGCGCGGGTAGCGCGGCGCGGCCGGATTGTTTCATGGCGCTGACGAGTATTTTTTGGATGCGCGGGATTTTTATTTCGCGCCGTTCCGAGTGGCGGCAGTTGAGGAAAGTGATGGCGTCGATGCCTATTTCTACGGCTTTTTCGCAAAACCATTCGGTGCGGTCGATGTTTTTCGCGGGGGCGAGGGCGAGGTGAAGGCGGAAGGAGCGTTGCGCGCTGGGGGCGGCGCGTTCGAGGACGTTCACGGGGCAGCGGCGGTTGTCGGCGGCGAGTATGACGGCTTTGTAGAAGAAGCCTTTGCCGTCGGCGATTGTTATTTCGGAGCCCTCGTTGAGGCGCAGGACCCGCAGCGCGTGGCGGGCCTCGTCCGGCGGGAGCTCAGGCAGGCGTTCTATGTCGGGAGCGTAGAAGATTTGCATTGCGGGGTGTGTGTGTCAGCCCATTATCATGCCGACGATGGTGGCCGACATTATCGAGACTAATGCGCCGCCTATCATGGCCGGGAATCCGAAGCGTATAATCATTTCCTTCTTTTGCGGAGCGAGGACGCTCATGCCGCCCAGGAGTATTCCGATGGATGAGATATTTGCGAAGCCGCAGAGGATATATGTTGACATAATCATGGACTTTTCGTAAACAAACATTCCGGCCGTCTTCCATTGTTCCATTTGGGCGTAGGCGACAAATTCGTTCAGTATGGTTTTTTGTCCCAGGAGGGAGCCGACGAGTGTGATGTCTTCCGCCGGCACGCCTGTGAGCCACATAAATGGCGCCAGGATTATCCCGACTATAAACTGGAAGGTTAGGCCGTCGGACTTGCCGCCGGTGAAGCTGCGGATCCAGTCGTTTATGCCGGTGTAATGGCCGATGATATTGCTTGAGAGGTAATTCAGGAGGGCGACCAAACCGATGAATACTAAGAGCATTGCGGCGATATTCACCATCAGCCTGACGCCCATGGAGGTGCCTGCGGCTAAGGCTCCGAGCGGGCTGGCGTGTTCGTCGCGGCGTTCCATTGCGACGGCGCCGGCGCTGATTGCTTCGGTCTGCGGGCATAGCATTTTGGCGATAACGATGGCTCCTGGGGCCGCCATTACGGATGCCGAGAGCAAATGTTTGGCGAACATGACTTTTTCCGCCGGATTATCGCCCGCGAGCATGCCGATGTAGGTGCCCATGACGGAGCCGGCGATGGTGCCCATGCCGGAGACCATCACCAAAAATATTTCCGACCGGTTCATCGCCGGCAGGTAGTTTTTGATCAGCACCGGCGACTCGGTCATTCCCATGAAGATGTTACCGGCTGCGATAAGTCCCTCTGCTCCCGATATGTTCATCAATCTTCGGAGGGCCCATGAGAGAGCGCCTACGACCTTTTGAATAATTCCCCAGTGGTAGAAAAGGGATACGAGGGCGGAGAAAAATATTACGATGGGCAGCGAATGGAGCAGGAAGCTGAATCCGTTGGCGCGTTCGGCGTAAGGGCCGAGCAGGAAGACGAGCCCCTCGTGCGTAAAGTCCATCAGCTTGACGAAGGCCCGTCCGGCCCATTCGAAAAGCGTGCCGACGACGGGGACGTAGAGCACCGAGAGCGCGAGGAGGAGCTGGAGGAGCAGTCCGGCCCCCGCTAATTTCCAGTCTATCCGCCGGCGGTCGTAGCTGATGGCGTAACAAACAGCTATGACGCAGGCCATACCGAGTAGTCCGCGCAGCAGCGATTCGGCGTTAAAGCCGTTCGATTCAATCATCCCTTTCCCTTTCCCTCTTCGCTTCCCTGCGGCGGATTTCGTCCATGTAGATTTTTGCGTGTTCGTAGTTCTCGATAGAGATAGCGTCGGCGAGCCTGTCTTGCAGGTCGTCGCTGTTCTGAGCGGCGAGCCATATTTTCAAGGCCGCCTCGCTTTTGATGTCGTCAGGGTCGAAGGCCATCTCCTCGTCGTCGTCGTCGCCGTCATCATAAATAGTCAGGTCTTCGAGATCGAGGCCGCACTCGTCAAGCACGTCCGGATGCGCATAGATGTCGCATTTGGCCCGTATAGCGATGGCGATAGCGTCCGACGTCCGCGAGTCGATGCGAATAAGGTCGTTCCCCCGTTTAAAGACCAATTCCGAGAAGAAGACGCCGTCGTCGAACTTGTAGATAAAGGCTTCGACCAGGCCAAGGTCGAATTTTTCAGCGATTACGCACAGCAGGTCGTGCGTCAGCGGTCGCGGTGGCATGAGGCCCTCCAGGGCGATGGCGATGGATTGAGCTTCGTATACGCCCACGACGACGGGTATTCGCCTCAGCCCGTCTTCTTCGGCGAGGATAAGCGCGTATGTACCTGATTGTACGCGGTTGCCGGTTAGTCCCTGCACTGTCAATTTTACTTTTGTATCCACGATGATGGTATTAAAATATAGGCAAAGATAATATTTATTGTGAAATACGTTCCCTGCCCTTTGTTTGCGCCGGGGGCGTCATAGATCGTGGAAATCTGAGGGCAGTTTTATTTCTTCGATATTAGTTTCCTCGCTATTGAGGTTTTTGGGCGCTAATTTCCGTTTGTCCGGGCAGTTTACTTCGTTATTGCTTTTGATGTAGGCTATAACGTCGTTCAGGCCGTCGGCGAATTTGTCAAAGTCTTCCTTATAGAGGAAAATCTTGTGTTTTTCAAACACCGACGGCGCGTTGTCCTTAGATTGGAGTTTTTTACTTTCCGTGATGGCGAGGAAGAGGTCGTTCCTCAGGTTCTTTTTCACATCCAAGTAATAAATACGCTTGCCGGCCTTTATGGTTTTGGAATATATTATTTCCTTATCACCATCCCCGCTGTTTTGTAATTTTTTCGTTGATCTTTCCATATAACATAATTAAAACACTAAAACTTATCGAGTCCACATAACATTTACATTTCCTGCCCAAATGTGTGTATTTTTTTTCAAAACGGGAGTATAAATTATATTTTTTTTTGCATAACGGCGTGTTTATCTTTTCCGGTTTGCGTTAATCGCGGTCTTTTTCTCTGTTCCGGTCGCGGCAATCCGGTATTTTGGTTACATTTGTTACGCCAAATAAAAGTAAATAAATATGGAACTCATACATTTTGAAGGTTTATTAATAGGTATCACGACCTTTCTTATAATAGGTCTGTTTCATCCGTTGGTTGTAAAAGCCGAGTATTTTTGGGGGACGCGGTTCTGGTGGGTATTTCTTGTGTGGGGAATCGGCGGGATTGTAGTGTCGTTGTTAACGGGCAACGTTTTTTTGTCCGCTGTATGCGGGGTATTCGCTTTTTCTTCGTTCTGGGCGATAAAGGAGCTGTTTGAACAGGAGAAGCGTGTCTTAAAGGGATGGTTTCCCGGCAATCCGAAAAAGAAACGGGGCGCCGGGGACAAGGATTAGTCCCCGTTAATAGACGTGTACTTACTTGATATGATTTGGAAGCGCATTATTTGAGGCTCCTTCCTCAGTCGTACGCCGGAGGGCTTCATATAGTGTTTGATGGAAGAAATGAAGGTGTTGCCTTGTGAATCCTGCCCTGTTGTTATGTCTACCGGTATGGCTAAGAAGTTCATTTCCTCTCTTTCCGGTTCGTTCTTGATCAGGTAGTTCAAGAGTTTGGCCGTGTTGCCGAAGTCGTAAGTCAGGTCGGCGTATTTGATTGACAAGTACGAGGTGATGGAATTATGCAGCCGTCCTTCCCTGAAGAAGCTGTTGAGCGAGTCTTCGGGCAGCAGCAGCAAATAATCCGGCGGATTGAGCGAGTAGGCCCAGTTTTCCTGCGGCATAGCCTTGAGGGAGAGGTTGAAGTTGTTGACGCGGCGTCCTTCCATGCGCGCGAGTATTTCTTTTGTAGGAATAGTTAGGCGGGTGAATATTCCGGCAGGCGTTTTCATGTACGTATAATCATTGTTAGGCTCCAGGAGGTGTGAGATGTCGGTGTTACTGAAATTATTGAGCTGGATAACTTCGGGCGTGACGGTAAATACTTCGTAAGTGTTGGCGACGGAATCGACTACGCCCGACGCGCTTTCGGTCAGGTACCTGTAATGTATTGTCAGCACCGTATTTGATACCACGATAATATTTCCGCTTCCGAAGGTGTTGGTAACGTATAGTCCCGGGAAAAAGGCGTTGAACGACTCTTGTGAGCTGAAGGAGGCGGGATTGTTTATCGTTTCGTCATAAAACTTTTGTCCCAGTTCCTGAGGCAGCGTCACCTTGATGTTCGGGGTGTAATAATTGTCATCCGTCGACGGCAGGTTCCAGACCGAATCTGTTACTCGCATATTCCGGGGCGTGTAAGCCTGTTGTCCTATGGGGTTCTGCATATCGGCGTATTTTTCAGGGTCGGTATTTGTATAGAAGTTCCTCTCTAACGGTTTTACGATAGGGAATACTTTCAGTTGCATGGGGGAGAGGGAGTCGCCGATAAAGTTTGTCCTGTCGTAATAAATATACAGGGCGATGGAGTCTATTTTCCCGTCTATGGGCGTTTGCTCGAAACGGAAGCCTTCCGATGAATAAAACTGGCATATATAGTCGGATTTCAGGTTACCGAACATAGGATCGTAGAATTCGCCCAACAATCCATACATGGATTTGGCATAGACGGAGTCATATAATTGCGTTACGGCCTTGAGCGCAAAAGTGTCGCTAAAAATAACCGACTTGTCGCCGTCCGGCTGAATTGTTACGCCCACTACGCCCAGCTCATCGTCACATGCATTGAGTATAAAGGCGCTCATAATAATGCATTGTATATACAATTTGATTTTCATTTTATACCTGTGTTTACGTTAGACACCTAATACTACATCGTAAAATTCATTAATCACATCCGTGCAAACATCCTGCGAGTGATAAGGGAGGAAGGGTTTGCCTTCCGTAGTCGACAGGTACGCGGCGATTTCGGGATTTATTGTTTTGCTTCCCTGTATAATGCCGTCGGAGAAGTCGATTGCGAGCTTTGTAAACGGGATGAAGCTTGCGTCCTTCTTCAGGTCGGCGAGGTCTTCCTCCGAAGCTCCGTCCATTTTTAATTTATCAATAAAGTTTTGCCGGAAAGGCATTTTAAACTCGTCGGAATAGACGGAATATATCACCTTCGTATCCTTCAGGCAGGGGTCGTCCACATACATACGTTTGACGTATAAAGCCGCCAGGGCCGACATCCAGCCGTGGCAATGAATCAAATCCGGTATCCAGCGCAGTTTTTTAATTGTTTCCAATACGCCGCGGACATAGAAGATGGAGCGTTCGTCGTTGTCCTCGTATTCGCGCCCGTTTGCGTCGCTCATTGTGGCTTTACGCTGAAAGAAGTCTTCGTTATCAATAAAATATACCTGCATTCTGGCCGATTGAATAGATGCAACCTTGATAATTAGCGGATGGTCCGTATCGTCTATAATCAGATTCATCCCCGACAGGCGTATCACCTCGTGCAGTTGATTACGCCTTTCGTTTACATTTCCGTATTTGGGCATAAAAGTTCTGATTTCCCGGCCTCGTTCCTGGATAGCCTGGGGCAAGTTTCGGCAAATCGTAGATATTTCTGATTCCGGAAGATAAGGGCTGATTTCTTGAGTTATAAACAAAATTCTTTTTGCATCCATTCTTATACGTTTGTTTGTAAGATGACACAAAGGTAACAATTTTCTTTCATTTACCGTATTATTTTATTTGCTTTGCAGCGTCAACGAAAGATTCTGAGTAATGAAACAGGTTTACAGCGTTACAGACTTGAGGGATTGTCTCGCCGGAGAAAGGCCGGAAAACAAACGGGTTGGCTTTGTTCCTACAATGGGAGCGTTGCACGACGGACATCTGAGCCTTGTCAAGCGTTGCATCGAAGAGAACGATGTCTGCGTCGCCAGCATATTCGTCAATCCGACACAATTCAATAATAAGGCTGATCTGGAAACTTATCCCCGAATGCCGGAAAAAGACTGCGCCTTATTGGAAACAGCCGGCTGCGACTATCTCTTCACCCCATCCGAAAAAGAAATGTATCCTGAACCGGACACCCGCGTATTCGATTTCGGACCCTTAGCACAGGTTATGGAAGGAGCCTTCCGTCCGGGGCATTTCAACGGAGTGGCGCAGATTGTAAGCAAACTTTTCGATGCAGTAGGCCCCTGTCGAGCATACTTCGGGGAGAAAGACTTCCAACAAGTAGCCATTATCCGGTGGATGGTCGAACAACTCAATATACCTGTGCAAATCGTCGCCTGCCCTATCCTTCGCGAGGCCGACGGATTGGCAATGAGCAGCCGCAACATGCGCTTGACAAGACTGCAACGCCAAAAAGCCCCGCTAATATATCAAACGTTGAAAGAAAGCACCGGTTTCGCGCCGGACAAAACAGTGCGGGAGACAGAAGTTTTCGTAGCAGACAGACTTAACAGCGAACCTTTATTGCTGGTTGAGTATTTCGACATAGTCGACGGTTACACATTATCGCCTATCCGCGACTGGAAAGAGACGCCGTATCCCGTAGGATGCATAGCCGTATACTGCGGCGAAGTCCGGCTGATTGATAACATAACGTACAAGATCTAAAGAACACAAACAAAATGTTTATAGAAGTAATAAAATCGAAGATACACCGTGTAACCGTCACGGAAGCCAATCTCAATTACATAGGCAGCATCACCATAGACGAAGACCTGATGGACGCCGCCAACCTACTTCCAAACGAGAAAGTCTCCGTAGTGAACAACAACAACGGAGAGCGGTTCGAAACCTACATCATCAAGGGCGAACGCCGTTCGGGTGTCGTCTGCCTCAATGGAGCCGCCGCCAGGAAAGTGCAACCGGGCGACATAGTGATCATCATGTCGTACGCCATGATGGACTTTGAGGAAGCCAAAACATTCAAACCTTCTATCATCTTCCCCGACACAGCAACAAACAGACTTGTTCAATCATAAACATATCTGGAACATAAGCTACCCTATCTTCCTGAGCTTGCTGGCGCAGAATATTATAAATGTGACCGACACAGCCTTCCTTGGGAGAATAGGCGAAGTAGAACTCGGCGCATCCGCACTGGGAGGCTTAGTGTATATATGCGCTTTCACCCTTGCCTTCGGCTTCAGCACAGGCTCGCAAATCGTTATCGCCCGCCGCAACGGAGAACAGGAATACGGCCGTATAGGAGCAGTAATGATACAAGGCATATTCTTCCTCATCAGCATGGCAATCATTATCTTTATCCTCGTCCGCCTCTTGGCCGCGCCGATGATGAGCATGCTCGTATCCTCAAGCGCCATACTCGACGCAACGGTCGAATTTCTCAACCTGCGCGTCTTCGGCCTCTTCTTCTCCTTCCTCAACGTCATGTTCAGGGCCTTCTTCGTAGGAGTCACACGCACGCGGGTGCTCACCATCAACGCCCTGCTGATGGCTATCACCAATATTATCCTCGATTACATCCTCATATTCGGTCATGCCGGATTCCCCGCCATGGGCATCAAAGGGGCGGCTATCGCTTCAGTATGCGCAGAGGCGGTTTCCATCCTGTTCTTTGTGCTGTACATGTGCCTCACCGTCGATTTGAAAAAATATGGCCTGAACCGCATCTATGCGCCCGACCTGCGCCTGCTCAAGCGCATACTCGGCACCTCTATCTTCACCATGCTCCAGCAGTTTATATCAATGAGCACCTTCTTCTTCTTCTTCATCGCCATGGAACATATCGGGCAACGCGAATTAGCAGTCGCCAACATCATACGCAGCATCTATGTAGTGATGTTCATACCCGTCAATTCCCTCTCCACGGCCGTCAACTCACTTGTCAGCAACGCCATCGGGGCGGGGCGTACAGACCAGGTGACGGGCATCATTAAAAAGGTCGCCCTGCTATCGCTGTTCATCATGGCAGGATGCGCCGTCGTCTTTTGCCTCATACCCGAAGCCATCCTCTCGATATACACCAACTCGCAGTCGCTCATTGCCGACTCCATACCCTCCATCTACACCATATCGGGCGCCATGCTGATATGCGCCGCCGGCAGCGTCGTCTTCAACGGCGTATCAGGCACCGGCAACACCCTGGCAGCGCTCAAGTTCGAGGTCGTCACCTTAGTATTCTATTGCACCTTCATATACATAGTCGGCATACGCCTGAAGCTACCGGTACACGTATGCTTCACCTCCGAAATAATATACTTCGGCCTCCTCTTAGTCATGAGCGCCGTCTATATAAAGAAAGGCCGTTGGAAGAATAAAAAGATATAGCTCGCCTTCGCCTTCGTCTTCGATTTGATTTTTCACCGTATATGATTCTCCCTATCTTATTTAAATGCGTTTGACCTTTACGGGGATGATGTGTGAATGTTTAATGGTCGGCCTTCGGGATTGCTATCCAAACACTCCGTCCGGCCGACCTCAACCGGGCGCGACATCCTCTCATGGGAAAGCAATGTGCGACTTTGGGAAAGCAATGTGAGACTTCGGGGAAAGCAATGCGCCCTTTTGGGGAGAAGGCATGACGCCGCCGCTAATACATATGAATAACAAGTGCGGAAGCAAAGATAAAACATACGCCCCGTGCACAAAATACCCTTTGCACGGCATATTCCCGCTTTGCGGAAGGCTTTTCACGCAAGTGGAAGGTGTCCCGCCGGCGCGGAAAGGGGCTTTACATGCGAGTGTGCTGTGGAATGTCAGTTGTCTTTTGAGTTCCTGTTTTTGTATCGCTCCAGGATACGGGGCAAATCGGCCCTATACTTTTCTATATTCCACTCCAGGCCCTCTTCCTGCAGGTAATCATTCAACGGTTCAAGGCCAACCTGCCGTCTTAATTCGTCGACTTCCTCAGGATTTTGCAACGGAACGATGTAACTGTCTTCGCTGTTTTCTGATAATATGACCTGCGTGCCGTAAACCTGGAATTTCCCCTGATTCATTAATATACGGTCGGTTAAAAAGGCAAATTCCCACGCTTCGGCATTACCGGCCTTTACAGCCTGCTCCAAAACGGGCATATATTTTTGCTGAACGATCAGGTCATCAACATGCTGAATGGTCAGGAACAAAGTCTGGCTCGCCTCGCTGCCGATTTCACGCTCGCCCAACCAGCCAAACCTGTCTATTATCTGCTGAACCCTGACGGCATTTGCGGCATCCGTTTCCTTCATCTCCCTGCGGATTGAAAGAATTGCCGGATCGTCCCGCCCCTTCGACTTTTGGACGTTCAGTAACAATAGCCTGACGCCCTGATCTTCATATTGCATCCTGTTTAATTCCCTTCGCAGTTCATTATTATACTCCGCTGTTATTGAATCAATATAACCGGTGAAATCTCCCCATTCATCCAAGACATGCAAGCCTGCAAAGTTGTTATCTTCCCTTATCTCATCAAGCATATAACCTTCCGAAATCAGATTATGCAGAGAAATAAACGCCTGTTTATAATTCGGATCCCGAACGCTTCTTACCGCATTGATATAATTAGGCTCAACCTCCCTTACAAGCTGCAGATAAAGCGTTGAATACTCTTTCCGCAGAGTTTCAAGGTCATTATCCTCCAACGCATTCATGCAATTATTAACGATTTCATTCACCGTCTGCGAATGTACAGGGATACCGGCGCACAATAACATAAAGAAAAGTACATGTTTCATATTTCTATTTTTTTTGTGCCTTTAAAAGCCCGTAATGTTAGTGATTATTTTCCGAACAATCAGCCTGCAACCGTATACGGTATTCGGGACACATACCGTGCTGACGGGCCTTCCGCGCGAAGGCGCCGGGGTTGCACGCCGGCGGGGCGGCGATTATTTTGTCGGAAAACTTTCTTTATATTTGCGTGACTGTTTTAGTGAACAAGTCCGGCTGCAGAGCTACTACATACCTTTTAAAACCTTTATTCATATGAAATACAAAGATATTCTTGAGGAAGAAATTAAGAACAAAGTTACCAATGACTTTTTCGGCGGGTTTGACTGCACAAAAATCCTGGGCAAGATAGACTTCGCCGTTAAGACCGGACGCCATGAAAACGCCATTGATTTTAAGGACGAATACCTCCTGTGGGCGGAAGCAAAGCAGAGACCGACGGACATTCTCGCAATGCTGGCTCAACTTGTGCTCACTATCGGCAAGGCGCGAACTTTTGACGAAATTCTGCCGCCCCCGTTCCTGGGCTGCTACGATAATGAAAAGATCGCCTTCGTGCCTTA
>JAIRZN010000166.1 GCA_031267205.1 Tannerellaceae bacterium
CGTATATGCGTGTAGAGAAGTGCCTTGTGACAGCGAGGACTAAGGTATTCTCAAACTCGAACTGGGAGACTTCGTATGTCGTAAAAAAATAGAAGCGGGATTGCCAGGTTATATTACGATTGAAGTTCATAGTCATATCCGTACGGATAGTCGTACCGAAACGGTTTAATGTGTTGCTGTATTCGTCTGTTTCCGCGTTTTTCTTGAATCCGTGACGCCCCAAGTCAATGTCCCGGTCGACGCTCTTCATGAAAGTATACGAGATGGGAGCGAAGTTCATGCTCAACTTCAGGCTTTTATTCCGGGCGTTGAAAGTCTTGTCCAAATCATATCTCATACCTATACCGGCGTTGAAGGCGAAGGGTGAAAGCAAGGCCGCTTGTTTTAATTGAGTATTTTCCTGATAATTGCTGAATAGTTGCGTTTTAAATTCGGTGTCGAACGTATAAAACCAGTTATTAAAGGCCTTGTAGCCGACGTTACTGTGAATGCGAAAGATGTCGTCGCCTATTTTATAGTCGTGCACAGTATCGTTCGGAGCGTTGTATATGCTGGCTTTTATTTCTATTTCATTTGCGACCTGCACCTTATCCCTGACGTAGTCATATTTGAGATAATTTCTTGTGAAGATATTCAGGTTGCTGCTTCCTCCTTTGTGCCAGTTGGGGGATACGTAGTTCTGGGAGAACTGTATTGCGCTCTCGAAGGCGGAACGCCAGTAAAGCCTGTCGGGGATGAATTTGTCCGGGGCTTCGACTTCGTTTTGGACGACGTTGGAGACTACATTCAGGGGGATATTCCCGTACGACGGCGTCCGGATGTTGTCTACCCTGATCATATCATCGGGCAGGTCTTCTTTTGAGTAACGGAAGTATGCCGGATGGTTATCTTCGATATACCTTAGGGCCATATTGTCTAAGGCGTATCTCTCTATCACGTCGGCGAAGAGCGTAGTGTCCGGCTGATACATGGGGGCGATTGCAAGGCCCGGCTTTTTCCATATATTTTTGTCGTACAGGGATAATTCGTCCGGCAGTACATTTCCCCTAAAAATAGGCGGCATGAAGATGTGATCCACTATTATCGTGTCGCGGAAACTAACGTTTTCGCCGAATCGCGACGATGCGTCCATCACTAAATGCGTCCAATGAAGCGCGTCGTCGGACAGGCCGGTCTTATTGTCCTGCATAAAACGCAGTAGTCGGCTTTTTGCGGGCGTTGACTGGGAATACGTCCCGTTCTCCCTGTCCAACTGAGTGCGAAGGTCCGGTATTTTATCCATATCGCCAGGCGCTATGACGACCGTATCTCCGATCGCATTTACTTGCTGCGCTTCGGCAGGTAGGCAAGTAAAAGCCCATATAAAAACAATGCTGTATATACAATTCCTATTAATAATCATACCTGTTTACTTTATATTTACGTGGCATCGGCAGGTTCAGGATTTCTTCCGGCGCTCCATTTCGGCGTTAAGCATACGGAGTTCGCGTCCGGTTTGTCCGGCTACCGATGTGTTTTCCTCTGCACGGCGCAGCAGATATGGGAGGACATCTCTCACTTTGGCGTATGGGACGTATTTGGTTACGTTATATCCTTCATGAGCCAGGTTGAAAGAAATGTTGTCGCTCATTCCCAGCAATTGGGAGAAAAAAATACGTGGAGTATTTCTTTCCAGCTTTTGTTCGTCGATGAGGAAAGCTAACTTATAATTACTTGTCTCGTTGTGGGTTCCCATAAAAAGTTCCATGCGGTCGATATGTTCGACTACAAATCTTACGCCGGCGTCAAAGTTGTCGTCTGTGGCTTGTTTGTCCTTGCATATAGGGTCGGGATAGCCTATGATGTTCGCCCGTTTGCGTTCCTCTTCCATATAGGCGCCGCGCACGAATTTGATGCCGGGGTAATAGCCCTTTTCCACCGCATCGTCGTAAATACGGTGCAGATACGGCATACGGTCGTGGCGATACATCTGCAAGGTGGCGAATACAATAGCCCGGTCTTTGTTAAAACGCCTCATCGCTTCGTCGGTAAGCTCGTCTATGGCGTTCTGTAAGCAATAGTCTTCGGCATCTACCAGTATACGTACATTATTGTTATACGCCCGTTCGCACAACAACATGAAGCGTTCGCCGAACTCGCGGAACTCTTTAATCTCCGTAAGGGTCAGCTTTTCGTTCTTCTCGGAAACTTTACACAGCAATTCGTCCGTCGTAATGGTTGAGGGTTTAAATACGGCGTAGGCTATATCGTGGTTTTCCCGGGCGAAATCAATTGAGCGCAGCGTCTCTTCCAGCGTAGCGCGTATTCCTTCGGGAGTTTGTTTGCTCTCGGCGGAATAGTCCAGCGTGGACTTAACGTTACTTAGTTTGAGCAGGTTGATATGCTTTGTACAATCCTGCAAGGTTTCTCCGCCTACGAATTGTTTGTACAAAGTAGGTTTGACAATCCATGCTAAAGGGAAGCGTATTTTCAGCGCCACCTGACACGCCCATTTGCCCAACTTCACGATACCGGGATGTTTCATAACATTGAAAAGCAGGTATGCATTCTTTAGTTCTGACTTTGATTTTGAGGCGAAAGCTATTTCCGTATTATTGAAATCCAACATATTAATCGAAAGTTATAAGTTGAGGTAAATTAATCGTCATTTTTCTCCAAGAAAGGGGTAAGCGTAACCGGTCGGCGGCACAAGGGTTTCCTTGATGGTGCGCGGATTCGTCCAGCGAATCAGATTCAACGGGCCGCCGGCTTTGTCGTTAGTCCCCGATGCGCGCGAGCCTCCGAAAGGCTGTTGAGCGATCACGGCTCCGGTCGGCTTGTCGTTGATATAGAAGTTGCCTGCCGAGTAGCGCAGCTTGTTGAACGCTACGTCTATGGCATAACGGTCGCGCGCGAAGATAGATCCCGTCAATCCGTACGACGATGTGCTGTCGCAAATGTCTAAGGTTTCTTCGTATTTGCCGTCTTCGTATACGTATATGGTGATGACGGGGCCGAATATCTCTTCCTTCATGGTCTTAAATGCCGGGTCTGTGGTTTGGATAACCGTTGGCTCGATATAGTAACCTTCGGATTTATCTCCCTTCCCGCCAAAGAGTACTTCAGCGTCCGGAGCTTGATGCGCATATTGTATATAATCCATTATGTTGTCGAACGAAGCTTCGTCGATTACGGCGTTAACGAAGTTGGTAAAGTCCTCGACGTCGCCCATCTTGATTTCTTTCATCATCTCACCCACCATTCCCTTTATTTCATTCCATAGCGAAGACGGTATATAGGCGCGCGAGGCGGCCGAGCATTTCTGTCCCTGATACTCGAAGGCTCCGCGCACGATAGCCGTAGCTACGTCGGCAGCCTGAGCGGATGGATGCGCAAAGATGAAATTCTTGCCTCCCGTTTCGCCTACGATCCTGGGATAGGATTTATAACGGTTCAGGTTTTCGGCCATCTGAAGCCAGAGTTTATTGAAGGTATCGGTTGATCCCGTAAAATGGAATCCTGCCAAGACAGGGCTTGAGGTGACAACCTTGCCTATCACGCTGCCCTGTCCGGGAATAAAGTTTACCACTCCGTCGGGTAATCCGGCTTCCCTGAATATTTTCATCAGGAGATAGTTGGAATGTATGGCGGTGGTCGAAGGTTTCCATACGGCTACGTTCCCCATCATTGCGGGCGCAAGGTTGAGGTTAGCGGCTATGGATGTGAAGTTGAACGGTGTGAGCGAGAATACGAAGCCCTCCAGCGCGCGGTACTCCATGCGATTGATTATTCCGGCGTCGGAGTATGGCTGTTCTTCATATATCTGTCCGGCATAAAAGGCGCTGAACCTTAGGAAATCTATCAATTCGCAGGGCGCATCAATTTCGGCCTGCATCGGGTTCTTGCTTTGTCCAAGCATAAGGGAGGCGTTCAGCAGGTAACGGTAGCGGGTCGAGATCAGTTCGGCTATGCGCATCATGACCGACGCCCGTTCTACCCATGGAAGTTCGGACCATTGGCGGTGGGCTTTCACGGCGGCGTCGATAGCCATTTGGACTTCCTTCTCGCCGGCCTTGTGATACGTTGCCAGCACATGCCTGTGATTGTGCGGCATTACAACCTTGCCCGTATTACCGGTGCGTATTTCCTTACCTCCGATAATCAGCGGAATGTCCCATTCTTCCGATGATAGCTGTTTCAGTGCATCCTTCAGCGACAGTTTGTCTGCGCTTCCCGGTGCATACGCCTTTACAGGTTCGTTGGCGGGTTTGGCGAATTTAAAAATAGCATTGTTCATATGATATGTGAATTATAATTTATGTGTTTTATATAATCTTCTCCAGTCCTTCCAGGTTCCTGCTTACATCCTCGTCGCTGAGTTCGTAATTCATTAAGTCTCCGGCGAAATACTGGTCGTAAGCCGCCATGTCGATAAGTCCGTGGCCGGATAGATTAAAGAGTATAACCCTCGGTCTGCCTTCCAGTTTAGCTTCGCGGGCCTCCCTTATGACGGCGGCTATTGCATGGGCCGATTCGGGAGCGGGGATGATTCCCTCTGAGCGGGCAAAGAGGGTGGCGGCGTCAAAAGTCTCTAATTGCGGAATGTCCACCGCCTCCATCAGGCCGTCTTTCCTCAGTTGACTTACGATAGAGCCGGCGCCGTGATACCTCAGTCCGCCTGCATGAATATGCGCGGGCGAGAAGGTATGACCGAGCGTAAACATGGGAATCAACGGCGTGTAGCCGGCTTCGTCGCCGAAGTCGTACTGGAATTGTCCGCGCGTCAACTTCGGGCAGGATTCCGGTTCGGCTGCCACGATGCGTATATTCCTACCGACTGTCAACTTATGGCGGAGGAAGGGGAAAGCGATGCCCGAAAAGTTAGACCCGCCTCCGAAGCACCCTATCACCGTTTCGGGGTATTCGCCCGCCATCTCCATTTGCTTCTCAGCCTCCAGACCTATAACCGTCTGATGCAACATGACGTGGTTGAGCACGCTGCCAAGGGTATATTTGCAATTCTCCGTCTGCATGGCAAGCTCGACGGCTTCGGATATGGCCGTGCCGAGGCTTCCCTGATAATTGGGATTATCGGTCAGTATCTTGCGGCCTGCCTTTGTGCTCATGCTCGGCGAGGCGATCACCTGAGCGCCGAAGGTTTGCATGATCGACCGGCGATATGGTTTCTGGTGATAGCTGACCTTCACCATATAAACGGCCAGTTCAAGTCCGAAGGCGGCGGCTGCGTACGACATAGCGGCCCCCCACTGTCCGGCGCCCGTCTCGGTTGTTATATTCGTGACGCCCTCTTTCTTGCAGAAATAAGCCTGTGCGATAGCCGAATTGAGCTTATGAGAGCCGACGGGACTGACGCTTTCGTTCTTGAAGTAGATATGCGCCGGCGTATCCAGAGCCTTTTCCAGTCCGAAGGCGCGCGCCAGGGGAGTGGGACGCCATATCTTATACATATCGCGCACTTCCTCCGGTATTTCTATCCATGCGTCCGTCTGGTTCAACTCCTGGCGGGCAAGCTCCTTAGCGAACAAAGGGTAAAGCTCCTCCTCGCGAACCGGCTCTTTAGTTCCCGGATTGAGTATAGGGCGCGGCTTGTTTATCATATCTGCGGCAACATTATACCATGCCTCCGGTATATCATTCTCTTGCAGTAAAAACTTTTTAGTATCCATGTTTTATTATTTTTTATGCCGGAACAAAGATAAATAATTAAACCATACAACAAGAAACATCACGCCGCACCTGCGGAAAGCCCCGCCGTGTCTTGGTGAACGTTATGTACAAGGCCCCAACCCAAAACCGGCAGGGGAATAAGTGATAGCGATTCGTTTGGCGGCTTGATGGTTTCCGCAGAAGGGATAGTTTTTCCTTCCCTGAGCCGGGGCCTGGCTGAGTTCTCGACTCCATTGTTGTCCGTGAGGTATCTTTCATCAATCGCATAACGTACTAATCGGGGATACATAAGAAATCTGCCTGATATTTATTCAGTGAGACGCCGGCAGGAATCATGTTTACGGAAGTATTTATAATTATGTATCATGCGCTTATATTCACGAAGTATGTAATATTTGTCACACTGTCCATGTCATACGCATGTAGCGTGCAACATTTATCACATACTCCATGTCATACGCATGAAGCGTGCGACATTTGTCATATAGTCTATGTCATACGCATGAAGCGTGCGACATTTGTCATATAGTCCATGTCATACACATGAAGCGTGCGACATTTGTCATATAGTCTATGTCATACGCATGAAGCATGCGACATTTGTCATATAGTATATGTCATACGCATGAAGCATGCAACATTTGTCACAAGTACTGCGTCATACGCATGTAGCGTGCGACACCACAGGCATGGAAAATATTACGCATATCACAAGCTTCCGGCAGCTATTAATGGAAAAGATAATTCTGCCGCTTCGAACGAGCTATTTTCAGGCAGGAAACACAGGTTGAATCCTCAAACGAGCTATTTTCAGGTAGGAAACACGGGGTTGAATCTTCGAAAGAGCTATTTTCAGATAGGAAATACGGGGTTGAATCCTCGAACGAGCTATTTTTAAGCAAAAAACACAGGTTGAAGGCTCGAACGAGCTATTTTTAAGTAGGTATAAGCGATAGCCTGTCCGATCGGAGGTCCGGGTGATATAGTACGGAATAATCGTTGCCCAGCCACTTTTCAAAAGCCTTCATGACAGGATACGCCTGCTCCTTTTTTTCGCGCTCAAAAAAAGAATATGGTGGTTTTTATTATCTTTGCTCACTATAAAAATAACAAAACACATATATACAGTATAATATATGACCGCAGAGGTTAAAAAGAAAATCGTCTTTTCGTTCTGGATGCTCTACATCTCAGCATTAGTGATAATCATTGTCCTGTTTGCCGCCATCTCAAAAGGCTCGATAGGATATATGCCGGCAGTGGAACAGATTGCCAATCCCATCGATAAATACGCCACCTCAGTTATATCGGCTGACGGTAAGGCTTTCGGCAGCTACGGTCACAGTCAGGACAACCGCATACATGTTACTTACAACGACTTGTCGGCTGACCTTGTCAAGGCTCTTATCGCTACCGAAGATATACGCTTCTCGAAGCACAGCGGGATAGACATTCAAGGACTGCTGCGCGCAGTTGTGAAACGGGGAATCCTGATGCAGAAAAGCGGCGGCGGCGGCAGCACCATCACACAGCAACTCGCCAAGCAGCTTTACTCGCCGGGAGCAGCCAACTTCGCCGAACGTCTGCTCCAGAAGCCAATCGAATGGGTGATAGCCGTCAAACTGGAACGCTATTATACGAAGGAAGAAATAATCAACCTGTATCTTAATAAATTCGACTTCCTCTACAACGCCGTAGGCATACAATCGGCTGCGCACACCTACTTCTCGGTCGCCCCTAAAGGACTGAAGACCGAAGAGGCGGCGACGCTCATAGGCATGTGCAAAAACCCATCGTACTATAATCCCGTACGCTATGCCGATCGCACACGGCAGCGGCGCAACGTCGTACTCGGACAGATGCAGAAGGCCGGATACCTGACGGTTCGCGAGCGCGATTCGCTGGCAATGCTGCCACTTACGATCCGTTTCTCCAGGATAGATCACAAGGAAGGACTCGCACCATACTTCAAAGAATACCTGAGGATGACAATGACGGCGCAAAAGCCCGACATAAGCAACTATCCGGCCCCGTGGCAGAAGCCCAAGTTCAGGGAAGACTCCGCCGCATGGGTCACAAACCCGCTCTACGGATGGTGCAACAAGAACAAAAAGGCGGACGGCAACTTTTATAATATCTACACCGACGGCCTCAAGATTTACACCACAATTGATACAAGGATGCAGAGATACGCCGAAGAATCGGTCAAGGAACACATCGGTCAAACGCTGCAACCGGCCTTCTTCGCAGAAAAACAGGGACGCAGCTACGCGCCCTTCTCCAGAGACCTGACGCAACCTGAGGTGGACGACATACTCGCGCGCTCGATGCAACAGACCGACCGCTTCCGCGCCATGCGACGCGAGGGGATAAGCGACGAAGACATAATGAAAGAGTTCCGCCGGCCTCTCGAAATGACAGTCTTCAGTTGGAACGGCCCCGTCGATACCATAATGTCGCCGCTCGACTCTATCCGCTACCACAAAATGTTCCTCCGCACCGCCTTCATGTCAATGGACGCCCATACGGGCCACGTGAAAGCCTATGTCGGAGGTATTGACTATTATAACTTCCAGTATGATATGGTGACCGGAGGACGTCGGCAGATAGGCTCGACCATGAAACCGTTCCTGTACTCGCTTGCGATGATCGAAGGCATAAACCCCTGTGACCGCATGCTACATGTTCAACAACAACTGATGGACGAGAACGGACGCCCCTGGATACCGCGTAACTCCGACCAGAAGCACGTCGGCGAGATGGTCTCGATACAATGGGGATTGCAGAACTCGTCCAACTGGGTAACAGCTTACCTCATGAAGCAACTCTCGCCCTATACGCTTGTGCGACTGTTGCATTCGTTCGGGATGACAGGTCATATCGATCCCGTAATCTCCCTCGCGCTCGGAACGCCCGATATATCGGTGAGCGAAATGGTAGGAGGATACTCCACCTTCGCCAATCGCGGCATACGCGTAGAGCCGCTCTATGTCACCCGCATAGAAGATTCCTTCGGGAATACCGTCGCCACCTTCAACCCTCAGATGCACGAGGTATTACCCGAAGACGCCACGTACAAAATGTTACACATGCTGCGCAGCGTGATGGACGGCGGGACAGGTAGCCGCGTAAGATACCGCTACAATCTGCGCGCGCCCATGGGAGGGAAGACCGGCACGACACAGAACAATTCCGACGGCTGGTTCATGGCCTTCACACCTACCTTAGTATCAGGCTGCTGGGTCGGAGGCGAAGACCGCTCTATACACTTCGACCGCATGACCGAGGGACAGGGAGCAAGCATGGCCCTGCCAATATATTCGCTTTTCATGCAAAAAGTATACGCCGACCCGGCCCTGGGATACTCCGAAACGGAAACGTTCGACATCCCCGCACATTATGCCAACCCATGCCTGGATACCGACTTTACCCTTCCCTCAGGCACAGGAGGCATCGATAAGATATTCGAATAAAGCAACTTAGTAAGCATTCGGCAAACCACCCCCCGTGGCGACTTCTCTGCACAGCAGAAATCGCCGCCGTACCGTACAAGAAGGACGATGCGGTGATCATACTCGCCAAGCGCAAAAAATACCCCCATCACCGCAAGTGTGCATCCCCCGCCGACCCTTGCCGATACATTCCACA
>JAIRZN010000182.1 GCA_031267205.1 Tannerellaceae bacterium
TATCTTTGAAAACCCGGTTTCGCCTGATACGCTTGTTTTTGCAAACAGCCATTTTGGTGGAATCAATAAAGGTGATACCCGTACATTCACCGAAACAAATCAGTTTCAAAAACAGCGCAAACGGGATCATGACTTTTTGCTCAAGTTCAACAAAGCGATTGTAAGACAGTAGATTGGGAAATTCTCCCTGTAAATGTTCAGCGACATAAAACAGATAAAAATGTTTCAAATTGCGAAAACTGCCGTAGTGAAAACAAATCATAACGGTAATGATCTCAGCGCCGGACATGGCAAATGAGCGGTTTCTATGCCGTTTATTGTCGTCGGGAAGAATTTGGTGTTTTTTGATTTCTTTTGAAAATTCCTTGCAAAAATCGTCTGCAATACAATAAATTTCGGTAATTTTATCGGTGGTAAGTTGTGCCATAATCTTTATTTATTTACAGCTATAAAGATATTAAAATTTATCCAACTTACCAACTTTTTCCTTACTTTTTTTACGTCGAACTCAGGTTATTATTACGGGACGGGGGAGGGGGTGTCTGTCTCTGTTATTTTTATGCATGCAATCGGCGGGGTGGGGTCGCTTGCTGGTCTGATCTGGCGACAGGCTGCTTGCGTTGGTCTAAATGATTATATTTGCGCTTCTTTATCTTTTTTGATGTCCTGTTACTGTAACATACATATATTATATGAGCAACATTATTTTTCCTGCCGAATGGCATACCCAGAGCGGTGTGATGCTTACTTGGCCGCATGAGGATACGGATTGGGCGGGTGCGCTTGAGGATGTCCTTGAGTGCTTTACTTCTATCGCCTGCGAAATAGTGAAGTGCGAAAAGCTCCTTGTCGTATGCGCTGATGTGGAGGAGGCGCGCGAACGTTTGCGGAGCCTCAATCCTGAGCGTATTATCTTCCGGCAGGTGATGAGCAATGATTCTTGGGCGCGCGATCATGCCGGCATTCCTGTTTATTTGAACGATAGTCCGAGGGTGTGCGACTTCACGTTCAACGGCTGGGGCATGAAGTATCCTGCCTGCCGCGATAACATGATAACACGCCGGCTCTTTGAGCTGGATGCTTATGCTCCGGGCGTAAGAAGGATAGACATGCAACCCTTCGTGCTTGAAGGCGGCAGCATAGAATCGGACGGTTGCGGCACGTTGCTTACGACGCGCCGTTGTCTCGCTTCGGACAACCGCAACGAGCATATGACGTGCGAAGCTATTGAGGAGTTCCTTGGGGACGCGCTCGGCGTCAGGCGCATACTATGGCTCGAACACGGGCATATAGAGGGTGATGATACCGACTCGCACGTTGATACCCTGGCCCGCTTCTGCAGCGAAGATTCGATAGCCTACGTCCGGTGTACGGATACTTCGGACGAGAGTTACGAATCGCTTGCCGGTATGGAGCGGGAGCTTAAGGCTTTCCGGCGCGAGAACGGCGAGCCTTACCGGTTGATGCCGCTTCCTATGGCCGAAAGGATCGAACAGGGCGGGCGGCGCCTGCCTGCTACTTATGCCAACTTCCTTGTCATCAATGGCGCTGTGCTTGTTCCTTTCTATAACTCGCCGCTCGACGAAGAGGCTGCTCTTGTGCTTGGGCGGGCCTTTCCGGGGCGAAAGATAAAGGGTGTAAACTGCCTTCCGCTCATCGCCCAGGGCGGTTCGCTGCATTGCGTAACGATGCAATATCCCCAGAAATTCCTTTAACAGATATAAGACACGAATCATGAGAGCAGGCATAATACAACTGTCAAGTACAGCCGCCGGAGCCGCCGCTATGGAGAGGCTCGCTGACAACATAGACATCTGCGCCCGGCGGGGAGCCGACCTTGTCGTTCTTCAGGAGTTACACAACGGGCCTTACTTCTGTCAAACGGAAGATCCGGCCTTGTTCGACCTTGCCGAGCCTGTGCCGGGGCCTTCGACATGTTTCTTCGGGCGTATTGCACGCGAGCGCGGGATTGTGCTTGTGCTGTCGCTATTCGAGAAACGTGCGCCGGGGGTGTATCACAACACGGCCGTCGTCGTCGAACGCGACGGTTCGATAGCCGGCATCTACCGGAAGATGCACATACCGGATGATCCCGGATACTACGAGAAGTACTACTTTGCTCCCGGAGATCTTGGTTTCAAACCCATTCCCACGTCCGTAGGACGTCTCGGCGTGATGGTTTGCTGGGACCAGTGGTATCCCGAAGCAGCCAGGCTTATGACCTTGAACGGGGCCGACATGCTGGTCTATCCCACAGCCATAGGATGGGACGTGGGCGATACGGACGAGGAGAGGAGACGCCAGCTCGACGCCTGGACGACTATACAACGCTCCCATGCCGTAGCCAACGGCCTGCCCGTCATAGCGGTCAACCGCACGGGGTATGAAGCCGATCCGTCGGGCGTGACAGGAGGGATATACTTTTGGGGAAACAGCTTCGTCGCCGGTTCGCAGGGCGAGGTACTGGACAGTATGCCGTCCGGCGTGGAGGGCGTCTGCGTCGTCAATATATTCCCTCGCACGGAGGCTGTCCGCCGCGCATGGCCCTTCCTGCGCGACCGCCGCATCGACGCCTATGGCGCCTTGACCGAGCGCTACATCGGCCTCAACCCGGAGCCAGGTCACAGTCCTGCCGACGATACGGGAGCCGTCACCGATTTGTAACCATATCTACACGCGAATGAAATAAGAGGCCTCTAACTTTGCTACCGGTTAAAACATTAAGATACTCGATCCGATGGCAAACAAAGGTTTCTCCCGGCGCCGCACGGTGCGGCTTCTCTTCTGCTTCATCCTTATCACACTTCAACTTCAGGCGCAGACGCAGCCTAAGACCTCGCCGACGCAGGCGCAAACGGGCGTCATAGCGGGACAGGTTACAGACGGTCGCGACCGTGAGCCGCTTATCGGGGCAACCGTTATTATCGACGGCGGGACGGTCGGCGCCGTTACCGATACGGACGGTCACTTCCGCATCGACGGCCT
>JAIRZN010000061.1 GCA_031267205.1 Tannerellaceae bacterium
AGTCATGTAATAGAAAAGTCACTACTTGTAATCATATTAGATTCACAATTCAATAAAATCGGCGAATCATATCTTCCTGATGCTCCTTATTTAACTCTTTCCTATTTTGTATCTCCAGAAGGATTTCATATACAAGTAAATAGTGAGGATGATGATATTATGAAATTCAAAACATTTAAAATACAAGAGATATGAAATCAAACTATCCTCGCCGATGCACCCTGCGCGAACAAAACAACAGGCGAGGCCTGATAGTCAAAGATGTCCCAACGTCGAAACCGCCTGCAGCCTGCTTGAGGAGATGAGTAAATGAAGCTCGACATAACAGTTGCGGAGACCGTCGTCCAACGTAGCGCTTCCGGCGTTCATATATTTGTTGATCCTTTTTATCCCTGTTTTTCCCGGTAATATTCATCCAGGATATACTCGCTGCTTTCCGCCCATAAAGCGTTGCCGGTACGTTGCAACGCCCTGTATGTTGCAGAAGCCAGAAATTCGGCGAGAGCCTCATCAAAATCCTCCTCTTCCCGCTCTGCAAGGAGATTGGCAATCCGCTCTATCTTAAACATCATGTCAAGGGTAATATCTTCGCCGTTATAGGTATACTTAGTTTCCATGCTTCGTTTCATAAGCAGTTTTGTTTATTAATGTAAGACATTCCAACGCTCGTCCGGTATGGACGGAAATCTGGTCATTCAGTTTGTTATAGCGTAATTTCCGTAAAGCCATTTTTGCCGTATAAATACCTTCAACAAAAAGGCCAAGCGTACGGTTGGTTCTATCGTTCGCTACTACGCCCCGAACAATGTCGAAATCGTGTTGGATTCCGTCTTTAATTCGATTGTCGCGTATGAAATGAAGCCATTCTTCCGACAGTCCATCAAATTGTTTTATATTCAGACCGTCTTTGAGTTCAAGGTCATACTCATAGACGAAAATACCATCGCCACCGTATCGGTCGTACAAAACTCCGGCCCAATCCTTAGCCTGGCTTTGTATGGTGGTAAGATAAAAGCCTCTGCCGAAGTCTCGTTTGCCTTTCGACTTCAACAAATCAATCGTACTGAAATCGCAGTTTGAGCCGTGATAAAGTTTCATTTCAAGCGTCGTTTAAGGACGTCGTCGGCAAAATTAAAACTTTCGTCAAGCGGTTGGGTATGCAGGGCGTTGTAATGTTTGCGTATCAACGCATTTATCCCGTTTTCCCTAAAAAGGGCAAATGCCTGCGCCGTCGGAATATCGTATTTGCCTGCATATTGTTCCACAGCTATCACAATCAAGAGGTTTTCGTCCTTTTGTCGCTTCGTCATAATCCTGTTTATTAAAAATGTTACGGCAAATGTACGAATAAAACATATTGGGCGGTATGACGGGAAACCTTGGGCAGGCGTTGAATGAAGCGCGATTTATTGTATCTTTGCCCTGCATTTAATTCTTATATCGTATGAATAAAGCGTTGCACAGAGTTGGGGAATATACGATGTTGATGGCGAAAGCAATCTCGATACCGGACAGGTGGAATATGTTTTTCAAGCAATTAATAAAGGAAATATATAAGTTGGGGGCCGACTCCCTGTGGATAGTTATCATCATATCCTTGTTCATAGGCACAGTTATCGCCATTCAAATCTCACTGAATATCAGTTCGCCCCTTATCCCGAAATTCACTATCGGATATACCACGCGCGAGATCATACTGCTGGAGTTCTCGTCCTCCATCATGTGCCTCATCTTAGCCGGCAAGGTGGGGAGCAACATAGCTTCCGAGATAGGCACGATGCGCGTGACGGAGCAGATAGACGCGATGGAGATTATGGGCGTTAACTCGGCCAACTTCCTCATAATGCCGAAGATTCTCGGACTGATGATTTTTATTCCCGTACTCGTCGTATTCAGCATGTTTACGGGGGTGATAGGCGGGATAGCGGCCAGCTATGCCGACATCAACGGTATGACGCCGGCCTCGTTTGAATATGGGTTGCAGTTTTATTTCAACTCCTTTTACATAGGCTATTCGGTTATCAAGTCAATCGTTTACGCCTTCATTATCGCCTCCATAGCTTCTTACTTCGGATACGGGGTGAAGGGGGGAGCGCTGGAAGT
The DNA here is from genome assembly GCA_031267205.1 of Tannerellaceae bacterium. Classification (GTDB taxonomy): domain Bacteria; phylum Bacteroidota; class Bacteroidia; order Bacteroidales; family Tannerellaceae; genus DFXE01. Next base: position 2,104 of record JAIRZN010000061.1, read on the forward strand.
GGGCAAGGCGAGCACTAACGCGGTCGTGATGAGTAGCGTTATGATTTTGCTTGCCGACGTAATACTTACCCATTTAATGTTGACGTAGGCATGGTTGAAGTCAAGCATCTCAGCAAATCGTTCGATGGTCGCGTTGTGCTCAACGACATCGACGCCGTGTTTGAAACCGGAAAGACTAACCTGATCATAGGCCGCAGCGGTTCGGGCAAGACCGTGCTGCTCAAGAACATCATCGGTCTGCAACGCCCCGACAAAGGCCAGATATTCTACGACGGACGCGAACTGACCGTTATGAAGAAGCATGAGCTTAACGTCCTCAGGCGCGAGATGGGTATGCTTTTTCAAGGCTCCGCCCTGTTCGACAGCATGACGGTGCTCGAAAACGTCCTTTTTCCCTTAGACATGTTCGCCGCCGGCACGTCTAAGGAGCGCAACAAGAGGGCCATGTTCTGCCTCGAACGTGTGAACCTGCTGGAAGCCGAAAACCTGTACCCTTCCGAAATAAGCGGCGGCATGATGAAGCGCGCAGCCATAGCCCGCGCCATAGCCCTTAATCCCAAATACCTCTTTTGCGACGAGCCTAACTCCGGCTTAGATCCCAAAACCGCCATCATGATAGACGACCTTATTCACGACATCACCAAGGACTACAAGATGACGACCGTCATCAATACTCACGATATGAACTCGGTCGTAAATATCGGCGAGAGCATTATCTTCATCAGGGAAGGCATACTGGAATGGAGCGGCAACAAAGACGAGGTAGTCTCCTCGAACAACCAGGCTCTTAACGACTTTATCTTCGCCGCCAGGAAGAAGTGAAAGCGGGAAGGGCTACCTCAGGTCTATGATTTCCGCATTGGGATAGGCGGCTTCGGGGAAGGTGAAGAAGCTGTCGGGATGGTTAGGGTTTGTTTTTATATCGCTTATTTGTATCACATTGGTCGTCTTGTTCTTCATCTCTACGGCGATACGCACGGGCAGGCTTGTGTTCTTTTCTATCTGGAGGTTTACCTTCGTTATATCCGATTTTGCGCGGGGCGCGAGTTCGATGTCATAGGCTACTTTTCCGTTTGTGGCCGTGACTTCGCCAAGGTACGTGGCGGCGAAGTTTTTCCCGTATGAGCCGAGCAGGATGGCGGGGTTTGTGAACTGCAACTCTTCTCCCTCAGGCGTGGTGAGGTTCACCTCTTCGGCGCTTTCGATGTATGTCCACTGCGTGCGGCCGTCGTACCATGTCTTTATGCCGGGTACGAACAGGGCGAACTTATCGCCTTTTATGTGTATTACTCCCTCGAAGCTTTCGGACGACTGCGCCTGCCGGGTGTTGAGCGCAAACGAGGCGGTCAGGCCACCCTGTTGACGGCAGATGTCGGCGGCTTTCGACAGTATATCCGCCGCGTTCTGGGCGGAAAGTGGCGCGAGGCACATCAGGACGCCCGTTGCGATGTATACAACAATATGTTTCATTATCATTTCAAATTTCTTAATAACTGTTCCAGACTGTATTCTTCCTGTATAAACACCTGCCGTGGCTTGCTGCCTTCGGGTGGGCCTACTACTCCGGCGACTTCCAACTGATCCATGACCCTGCCGGCGCGGTTGTATCCGAGCGACAGCTTGCGTTGGATGAGGGAGGTCGAGCCTTGTTGTTCGCGGACAATCAGGCGGGCGGCTTCCTCGAACATAGGGTCGCGGTCGGACAAGTCTACTGGCGCCGGTTTGCCGTCGCCGCCGTCGACGGCGTATTCGGGCAGCTCAAAGGCGGTTGAATAGCCCGCCTGTTTCCCTATATAAGAAGATATTTCTTCCACCTCCGGCGTGTCGACGAAGGCGCATTGTACGCGAATCATATCGCCTCCCTGCGAGAAGAGCAGGTCGCCGCGGCCTATGAGTTGATTTGCTCCGGGCGAGTCGAGGATGGTGCGCGAGTCGATCATCGAGGATACGCGGAAAGCTATGCGCGCGGGGAAGTTGGCCTTAATCGTGCCGGTGATGATGTTGGTCGACGGGCGTTGGGTGGCGATAATCATGTGTATGCCTACCGCGCGGGCCTTCTGGGCGATACGTGCGATAGGGTGTTCTATCTCCTTGCCGGCGGTCATGATCAGGTCGCCGAACTCGTCGATAACGACTATTATATAAGGCATATATTTATGGCCTTTATACGGGTTGAGGCGGCGTTTGATGAATTTGTCGTTGTACTCTTTTATGTTCCTGGTATGAGCTTTCATCAGCAGGTCGTAGCGGTCGTCCATCTCCTTACATAGCGAGTTAAGGGTCTGTATGACCTTCGTGAAGTCGGTTATGATAGGCTTGTCCGTATCGGCGAGCTTGGCCAGGTAATGCCGTTCGATGTCTGCGTAAAAGCTAAACTCGACCATCTTGGGGTCGATAAGCACGAACTTGAGTTCCGACGGGTGTTTCTTATATAGCAACGAGGTGATAATGGCGTTAAGGCCTACCGACTTGCCTTGCCCCGTAGCGCCGGCTATCAGTAGGTGCGGCATCTTGCAAAGGTCGAACATGAATATCTCGTTGGTGATAGTCTTGCCCAGTGCGACGGGCAGCTCGTAGTTGCTCTCCTGAAACTTGCGCGACCCGATGATCGACTGCATCGACACGACCTGCGGGTCTTTGTTGGGCACCTCGATACCGATCGTCCCCTTGCCCGGCATAGGCGCTATGATGCGTATGCCCAATGCGGCGAGGCTGAGGGCTATGTCATCTTCCAGGTTGCGTATCTTGGCTATCCTCACGCCGGCGTCGGGCACAACTTCGTACAGCGTGATGGTCGGGCCTACGGTAGCTTTGATGGAGGCGATGCTGATGCCGAAGTTCTCAAGCGTCTGGCGGATGCGCTTCTGGTTGTTGGTCTGCTCCTCGCGGTCTACGTGGTGCTCGCTGTTGTCGTATTTTTTCAGCAGTTCGACTGTGGGATTGCGATAGGCGGAGAGGTCGAGCCTGGGATTATAGTCGCCCTGGTCGGAAGCGTCGTAGACTTCGTCCTCGTCGCCGTTTGAAGGCGGCATCGGCTGCGTATTGCTTTCAGGCTCCGGCATGAAGTTGCCGGCGCGGTGTAATTCGGGTATGTAAGGCTCTTCGTCGGGAGCGACCGTGATTACAAATTCTTCGTCAATATTACCGGCAGGAAAGGGTTTTTCGACGTTACTGCCGCTTATAGCCGGGACTATAACTTCGTAGTCGCCCTGTTTGTCTTCATCATCATATTCTTCTTCCGGCTCTTTCTCCTTCTCCTTCTTATTCCTCTTCATCCCCACGGCGATGTTCCCGATCCAACGGAAGGCAAACAGCCTGCGCATAAGCGGAAGCGTCCGCCGGTTCGACAGTATGGCAAGTATGAGGAAAGAAGCCAGGAGGAACAAGACAGTCCCCGGCACGCCGATATTACCCGTCAACCATTCCGAGAGGGAATGCCCGTGCTCGCCTCCAAGGTAAATGAACGAGTCGCGGTAGGCAACCTCAAGCGTGAAGGCGAAAAACAACGACCCCCATATCAGCCACGAGGCGCTGAAGAGGAAATACTTAAGGACGGAGATTCTTATCATCTTCATCAGATGCGCTCCCAGGGAAGCGAGGAAAAACATAACCAGGAAAGAAGATATGCCGAACCAGCGGTTTATCAGCAGATCGGCGATATACGCCCCACGCACGCCCGCCCAGTTTGCGACGGAGCCTTTGTAGAAGGCCAGGTTGCCGAGCGGAAGATTCTCGATGCTGCTCTGGTCCCTCGCGCCGGTGAACAGATACGAAAACATAGCTATCCCCGTATACAGGGCCACGAAAGATATAATCAGGCCCGTAATAAAACGGGTGCGCTCGTTGGTCAGGAAACTTTTCACGGCGACATAAAAACCGTCCCTGTCCGCATGTTTTTTAACCGTCTTCTTTGCCATATTAAATTACCGGTTGTCGCCGGTCGGTTTATTTACCAATACCTTATCTATGCGCGCCCCGTCCATGTCCAGAATCTCAAGCTCGAAATTGAGCCACGACAGCCTTTCGCCCGTCTGCGGCACGTGCTGGAGGATTTCGAGGATTAATCCGCTGAGCGTATTGTAGTCGTAATCCGCGTATAAGTCTTCCATGTCGAAATATTCCAGGAAGTTGTAGAAGGAATACTGCCCGTCTACGATAAGGCTGCCGTCGGCGCGTTCGACAAGCTCCTGTTCCTCCCCTATCTCAGGCATTTCGCCCACTAAGGCCTCCATGATGTCTTTAAGGGTGACGATGCCCTGTACGTCGCCGAACTCGTCCGTGACGATGCCGTATTTCACGCGCGCGTCCTTGAACTGTTCCAGAGCCTTGTACACGCTAAGGTTTTCCGGCAGGTATTGCACCGGCCTGACAAGCTCGTGCAGGGAAAAGTCGGCCGAGTATATCCTCCCGAACAGGTCTTTAAGGTTCACCACTCCCAGCATCCTGTCCAATGTCCCGGATATTACAGGGTAGGTGTTGTAGAGGTTTTCCTGCACTTTCCCGCGTATGTTTTCGTTACTGTCGCGTATGTCGAGCCATACCAGGTCGCTGCGATGCGTCATTATGCTGCCCACGTTGCGGTCGCCGAGGTTGAATACGCGCTCCACGATGTCTTGCTCTACTTCCTGCACTTCTCCTACGTCGTAGCCTTCCTTGACGATGGCTTTTATCTCTTCTTCAGTTATTTTGTTATCGTCGTTCTTACGGATACCGAGCAGGCGCACCGTCAGCGACGTACTTCTGGAAAGCAGCCATACAAACGGCGTGGCGACGCGAGAGAGCATATACATCGGCCGCGCCATTATGCGCGAAACCGCCTCGGCCCGGTTCATGCCGATGCGTTTGGGTACAAGTTCGCCCAGCACGAGGGTGAAGTATGTGACTACGATGACGACCGTGGTTTTTGATATGCCTAAGGCGTAAGGCGATAATGCAGGGAACGAGGCCAGCACGTTTGCCATATCGTGGGCGAAGGCTTCACCGGAGTATAAACCGGTGAGGATGCCGATTAGTGTGATACCTATCTGAACTGTGGAGAGGAATTTGTCAGGTTGTCCGATCAGCCGCAGGGCTGTCTGCGCTGACTTGTTTCCTTTTTTTGCGTCTGTTTCCAGTCTTGATTTACGTGCCGAAACTAAAGCTATTTCAGCCATTGAAAGTAGCCCGTTCAATAAAATAAGCCCCAAAATGATAAGAATTTCCATTCGAGATACTTTCTTAGTTAGAGGGGCAAATATAGATATTTACGGCAAATAGCGAGTAGTGAATCATTATATATAGTGTAATGTGAGACCGAAGTTTCAGCGGCGGGCGACATGCCGTCCGCCGCATAATGTGTGTCAATACACGTATTCCGCTTCATTCAGGTAAGTGAAGCTTTCCTGTACGCTGGCAACAGGGTCGTTGTTGGTGTATTGTTCTACTTCCACGTACCAGTCTTTGATGTTGTTGGCTTTCATCTGTTCAAATATGGGCTTGAAGTCGATTTGCCCGCTTGCGCCGATTTCCTTTTCGTCTTTGATGTGAATGGCCTTGAACTGTGAAGGGCGTTGCCTGAGGTAGGCTACCGGGTCGCCTCCGCCTACGATGCACCAGTAGACGTCGAGTTCAAAGAACACATGGTTCGGACTTACATTGTCGAGCATAAAGTCGTAGATCAGGATGTCGTCTATCTTCTCAAATTCAAAGTTGTGATTGTGGTATCCGAAGGCGATGCTTGACGCTGCGGCTTTGTAGCCGACGGAGTTAAAGTAATCGCAATACATCTTGACGTCGTCAAGGGTATTTTTTTCGGCGGTTATCGGCAACCAGGGTTGTACGATGTACTTGGCGCCTATTTCATTGTGCGCGTCGATGGCCCTGTCCCACCATGCCATTACATCGGCCTCCGTATCCTTCGTGTACGTCTGGCTCAGGTGGGCGCTTGTAGTCTTCATACCCAGGTCGGCCACGATTTTCTTAAACTCCGAGGGAGCGAGTCCGTAGATTTTGCCGTCATTGTAATCGGCCGTTTCGAGGTTCGTATAACCTATCTTGGATACCGTTTCCAGCACCTTCTGAATGCCGTCGTCCTTCACCATTTCGCGAAGCGAATACAACTGGAGGCCAATCGTTTTAGTCGGCACGGCGGCCGTCGTTTTCCCGGCGCATGATGTAAGTAAGCGGGGAGCTACCATCCCACCGGCGAGCACGAGGGAGGCTTGTTTTAAAAAGTCACGTCTGTTTTGCATAATACTTGTAAAATTAAAGTTATTTGAGAATGAGCACAAATATATGACTTAATTTAAACATTAGTTACCTTCACTCCAAAAAATATTACATAATGGAACTTATTACGCACATATACCATCCAAACTTCGTACCGGAGGTTGAATTTCCCGAAGGGGTCGACTAATTTTCAAAAGGGGTCGACTTATTTCCCAAAGGGGTCGACTAATTTCCGAAAGGGGTCGACTGATTTCCCAAAGGGGTCGACTAATTTTCCAAAGGGGTCGACTAATTTTCAAAAGGGGTCGACTGATTTCCGAAAGGGGTCGACTGATTTCCGAAAGGGGTCGACTGATTTCTCAAAGGGGTCGACTAATTTTCAAAAGGGGTCGACTAATTTCCGAAAGGGGTCGACTTATTTCCGAAAGGGGTCGACTTATTTCCCAAAGGGGTCGACTTATTTCCCAAAGGGGTCGACTTATTTCCCAAAGGGGTCGACTTGTTTCCCAAAGGGGTCGACTTGTTTCTCAAAGGGGTCGACTTATTTCCGAAAGGGGTCGACTAATTTCCCAAAGGGGTCGACTAATTTCCCGAAGGGGTCGAGACTTGTGCAAAAAAACAACCGCCCCGCACGATACCGTTCAGCGCCTGCGATATTCCTGGTGTCGGGAAAAAAGGTGGCGGGGAAAAGTATGTCGATCCGCTAAATCTTAACCTGCCGGCTGACGATGCGCGGGCAAAATATTATGTCGAAAAAAAAGGTGACAACTATGTTTCCTTCGACATGCTACACCCTAAAGGGCTGAATGTCAAAGAAAGGATATACAATTAAGCATCCCTCCGCCAATTCTGCCGCCTCTGCGAAAAAGGGATACGGCACACCGCACAAAGCGCATATAATAAGGGATTTAATGGTGATGTGAAAAAACAAACTGTCTAATTTAAACGTTCGTTTAAAGTAGACAAAAATCAAGGTTGAACAAGGCGGCCGTTTTTTTGCGCCGCAATACCGGATTAAGCGTCGGGAAGGAGGCGGATATTTATCTATGTATTAGTATATAAAGATGGGGGAAACTGTTCCGTCGGATGGGTGCAAATATAAATTTTACACCGTTGATAGATCGCAGTTTTTGTGCTACATTTGCGTCTACTTTAAACGAACGTTTAAAGTAGACAAAGCATGCTAACTAATTAATATATAGATGAAACTGTTGCTTTTAATTATAGCCGTACATTTAATGCCCATAACCGGTTTTGCCGCAGATAACAGCAGGGATTCCCTGTTGACGGAATTGGATAAGGTACTTTCCGAAGGTGAGTACTATATGAAGCAAAAGGAGGGCCGTATCGAAAGGCTTAAGATGCAATTGAGGCAGGAGTTGACGCATGAAAAGCAATACGAGCTTTGTTATAACATCATAGACGAATATAAAAGCTACATAAGCGATTCCGCGCTTGTCTATATAAATGACAATCTCCGCCGGGCTGCCGAAAACAATCAAGCGATATGGGAGATACAAACCAACCTGCAATATTCGTTCGTCCTCTCGTCTTCGGGATTGTTTGTGGAATCGAAGGACGTCATGGAGCGCATCAACAAGGAGCGTATCAAAAGGGAGCGCCTGAGTAACAAACTACTGGTCGAGTATTACAAATGCATGGAGATGCTATACGTAAACATCGAAATCTACCAGGCGGGGAAAGGCATTTCTTCAGACCTGCCCAAGTTGATACGCACTTCCAGGGATTCCATCCTGTATTACCTGCCGGAAAATTCCTCGGAACGTTTGTTCTATAAGTTTCTAATCGTCAATTCGGAGGGCAACTACGCCGAGGCTATCGGGTACCTCGAAACATACCTGGCTACGCTATATCCGGGAACGCACGAGTATGCCAAAAAGAATTACAACCTCTCCATCCTGTACCAGCAGTTGAACAATAGCGAACTGCAGGTGAAACACCTCATCATGGCCGTCATCTCCGACGTGAAGGACGCGGTGAAGGAAAACCGCGCCTTGCTGGATTTATCCATCTGGCTATACGAAAATAACAATATCGAGCGGGCGTTTAACTATATCCAGTACGCCCTCAATGACGCCAATTTCTATAACGCACGCTTCCGCTTCTTCGAGATCTCCAAGGCCTTGCCCATTATCACAAGCGCTTACAGGCAACTCAACGCGCGGCAAAACCGGACGATGAAAACCGTCTTACTCGTCTTCGCCGTCCTTTTTATTGCTCTCCTTCTCTTGCTGCTTTACCTGCAAAGGCAAATGGCTGCGCTACGCCTGGCGCGCAAGGGCCTGAAGCAGACAAACAGCGAGTTGGAAGCAATGAACGGGGAGCTGAACAACCTGAACCGGAAACTCTCGGAAGCTAACCTTATAAAAGAAGAGTATGTAGGCTACTTCCTCGACCTCTGCTCCGGATATATCGCCAACTTGGAAGACTTCCGCAAGATGGTGAACAATAAGATCGCGGCCAGACGCTTCGACGAACTTATGCGTACAACGTCCTCCTATTCCGAGAAGGGAAATGAAATCAAAGGATTATATGCTAACTTTGACCGGGCTTTCCTGAAAATATATCCCGGATTTGTATCCTCCATCAACGGATTGCTAAAGGAAGAAGACCGTTTTGATACCCGCAGAGGCGATTTACTGAACACCGAACTCCGCGTCTTCGCCCTCATACGGCTTGGCATTACGGACTCGTCCAAAATAGCCTCCTTCCTGCGCTGCTCCTTGCAGACGGTCTACAACTACCGGAGCAAAATCAAACG
>JAIRZN010000105.1 GCA_031267205.1 Tannerellaceae bacterium
ATTTTGCGCCGTCCCGAATGGGTAACGGATAAGAAACGGAACGTTTGCTTTTTTATGCCGGAAACGGCTTTTTAGCCAATCGGCAACGAAAGACAACCGAAGACAGTAGTCGCTGATTCTTATTTAGTTACGTTGTTTTTTCTTTCTTTGCTTTTTCCACTGTTGTTATTTGAAACAGTAGAAAAACGCAGCAGACGAGAGAATTTCGCTCGTTTCCAAACCATTACCTGTTGGCTTTATGTGTGTCAATAATAAATTGATACACAGCGACATAAAGAAAAATCGCATTTTATTGATAAATACCTCTCCGACACCTATGGCGACTGCAAACAGTCACATCTTTTGCTCGAATTTGCATCACTGCATTTCCCCGTCAAAGTCAGGGAAATAAAGGAGTTGTACAACGAAGTGTACAAAAAGCGGCACACCCGCATCGAAGAACGCATCCATCAGTTGCAGCCGTTTACGGACGAAACGGAAGAAACGGTAGTATCCGCAGCAGCAAGCGAAGGGCAAGCGGAGAACATGCCGACTCCCGAAACATTCGATGCCCCCGAAACAGACGACATCCCGCTGTATCCCGGACTGCCCGGACATGCATACGTCGACGACATCCCGCAAGAGGAGGAGGAACTTCTGAATACGGTGGATGAGGAAACCGCCGCCTGATTTACGTTCCTCTAAGGAAATACCCTGCGAACGGCCAAGAGGTTGTGAGCAGGGTATACTTTATAAGTTAAATCACAATTTACCTGTCAAATTCACGATTTATTCGTATCTTTGGCAGGTATCAAGAGTTATTTGTCGTAATGCAAAATACAGCATAAGAAAGCGTTAGGAACGTTACTTATTCGTTACCTGTTTTTGGAGTCAATACTGTGTTTCAATTGGTTAGCGTGATATATTGCTTTGCAGCGGATAGCCCGACCGCGCCGCAGGCGGGGGCACGCCCTGATTATTCTTGGAAAGAGAGCGCGAATTGCTTGATTCGCCGGCGGGGGCGGGGGGATTGCTAACAATATATAACGCACGGTCGGCACGGGCTACAAGCCCGCGGGGGCGTTAATAAAATGAAAAGGGGGTTTGCTCTACGGGAAGAATCGCTATCTTTGGGGCGAATATGAAAATAAGATACAAAAATTGGGTTAATTGCTTTATGTTGGTGTCGGGGTGTATCCTGTTGCTGACGGTTGTTGTGCCTCATCATCACCATGAGGACGGGTTGCCTTGTATCTTTTTATGGGATACCGAGAATACGACGGGCGGGGATGGCGAAGATCATCACGGTTGCGAATGTAATGGGCATACTATCGCCTTCAACTCGACGTCGCTCAACAAACACGCTTCCGAAACCCACAGTGACATCGCCCTGCTGTTGGTCCCGTTATATACGCTTTTCGATTATATCAATTCCTCTTTATTATTCCACGGCGATGTTGTCGGCGACGCTGAAAGACCGCTGTATGCGGAGTCGTTGTACAGTATCTGGGCGCCTGTCGCCACGGGATTCCGCGCCCCGCCGATTTGTTGATTGAAAATGTAAGCGACATTGTTCGTCGCTTGTTTTTGTTTTTCTTATTATTCAATCAATAAACTTTTCAATATGACAAAGATATTTATCGTCTTTTGCACATGCTTGCTTGTTGCGTGTGGAGGAGACAGGCCCCATTCCGAAGATGACGGGCATGAACATGAACATGGAAGCGAAGATGCGACCGGCGACCGGCTTTCGATATTTGAATTTGATGCGGAGAAAGCGGCGGCGGTAGGACTGGAAACCAGAGTAGTCCGTCCGGCTCCGTTCAGTGAAGCCATAAAAACCGGCGGCCGCATATCGGCAGCCCAGGGCGATGAACAAACCTTGACTGCTACATTGCCGGGTGTGGTAGCATTTAAGAAGACCGCCTTTGTCGAAGGCGCTATGGTGAAGAAAGGGCAAGCTGTCCTGTCGTTAGTCACCGGCAACTTAGCCTCAGGCGATATTGCCGTACGCACGCGCGCCGTTTATGAAAGGGCGAAAAGCGAGTACGAGAGGGCGCAGGAATTAATAAAAGACCGTATCATCTCCGAAAGGGAGTTTAACCAGGCCCGGTTGGATTACGAGACGGCAAAGACGGCCTTTGACGCCGTAGGCGACGTCCGAGGCGGTGGCGTGGATATATCCTCCCCTATCGGCGGTTATCTGAAAAACCTCCGCGTGAAGGAAGGGGATTATGTAGAAACAGGCAGTCCGTTAGCCACCGTTTCGCAGAATAACCGCCTGCAATTGCGCGTAGAACTTCCAGGGAAATATTACGCCAGCCTACCGCTTATACATGATGCTTACTTCAGGACGCCTTATTCCGACGATGTCTACCGTTTGTCGGAATTGAACGGACGTTTGCTGTCGTATGCCAGGTCGATGGATTCCAATACGTTTTATATACCGGTGATATTTGAGTTCGACAATAAGGGGGCGATTCTGCCCGGTGGGTACGTCGAGGCCTATCTGCTGACATCGGCTATACCGGACGCTATTTCCGTCCCGCTCTCTTCGCTTATAGAGGAACAGGGAATATACTCCGTCTTTATTCAGGAGGACGAGGACTGCTACCGTAAGCAAGAAGTAAGGATAGGCCCCGACAATGGTTCCGACGTGCGGATTCTCTCCGGCCTTAAAGATGGGGATACGGTAGTTACCGAAGCGGCTTATCACCTCAAATTAGCCTCCGCAGCCAATGCCCTGCCGGCTCATCATCATTAAACGTAGTGGAATATGCTGAATAAAATTATTCATTACTCACTGCATAACCGTTTGGCGGTGTTGGTTTGCGGATTGTTGATTATGATATGGGGGACGTATAGCGCCATGAACACCGACGTAGATGTATTCCCCGACCTGAACGCGCCGACGGTTGTTGTGCTGACGGAGGCGAGCGGGCTGGCTCCCGAAGAAGTAGAACGTTTGATTACCTTCCCTGTTGAAACGGCGGTAAACGGAGCGACGAACGTGCGCCGCGTACGCTCCTCGTCGACGACCGGATTCTCGGTGGTCTGGGTGGAGTTCGATTGGGGCATGGATATATACCGCGCCCGGCAGATTGTATCCGAAAAGCTGTCGGCTGTAGCCGAAGCGTTGCCTGCGAATGTAGGTCGTCCGGTGATAGCTCCGCAATCGTCCATACTCGGAGAGGTTATGATTATCGGGCTTACGTCAGATTCCGTTTCCCTTCGCGATCTACGCACATTAGCCGACTGGACGTTCCGTCCGCGCCTGCTTTCTACGGGAGGAGTGGCGCAGGTAGCCGTCATAGGAGGCGAGATGAAAGAATACCAGATATTGCTTTCGCCCGAACGGATGAAACATTACGGAGTCACTTTCGACCAGGCGCTCGGAGCCTGCCGCGATATGAACCGCAATGTAGGCGGGGGCATACTGTACCAATACGACAATGAGTATATCGTCAGGGGCGCAATCGCCACCACACATACCGGCGAACTTGCAAAAGGCGTCGTCAAGACGGTCGACAATGTCCCTGTCCTGATCGAAGACATTGCCACGGTACGCATCGGCAGCAAGTCGCCCCAGATAGGCGTTGCCTCCGAGAGAGGCAACGCGGCGGTATTACTGACGGTAACCAAGCAACCCGACACAGGGACTATTCTCCTGACCGATCAATTGGACAAGGCGATAGAGGAGATAAAAAAAGACCTGCCTTCCGGCATTAACGTATCCACGGATATTTTCCGCCAAAGTAATTTCATAGATAGCTCGATACGTAACGTGAAAGATAGTCTGCTGGAAGGGAGCCTCTTTGTAGTAGTCATACTCTTCGTTTTCCTTATGAATATACGTACTACCGTGATTTCGCTTGCGGCGGTTCCCATATCATTAATCGTATCGCTGCTGGCGCTGCATTATATGGGCTTTACCATAAACACTATGAGTCTGGGAGGGATGGCTATCTCTATCGGCTCATTAGTTGACGACGCTATCGTAGACGTAGAAAACGTTTTCAGGCGTATGCGCGAGAACAACGCCCTGCCGGAGAGCGAACGCCTGCCTGCGCTGAAGGTTATTTACGAGGCTTCGCGGGAAGTGCGCCTGCCTATACTCAACTCTACGCTGATAATCATAGTCAGCTTTGTCCCGCTATTCTTCCTCAGCGGAATGGAAGGGCGTATGTTGGCGCCTCTCGGCATAGCTTTCATAGTGGCCCTGTTTGCTTCCACAGTAGTGGCGCTTACCCTTACGCCGGTACTTTGTAGCTTCCTGCTGGGTAAGAACAATGATAAATTCAGGGAATCCTTTGTTGCGCGCAAGCTGAAGAGCATTTACAGCGTCATGCTGCTGAAGGCTATGGAGAATAAGACGATAGTGCTGGGGGGTACATTCGGGCTGTTACTTGTTTCGATTATACTGTTCACATCGCTGGGGCGTAATTTCCTGCCTCCTTTCAATGAAGGATCTTTCACTATCAACATAAGCACGCTGCCGGGTATATCGCTGGAGGAATCCGACAAGATAGGACGGCGGGCGGAAATGCTCCTGATGCAGGTTCCCGAAATACAGACCCTGGCGCGTAAGACGGGACGCGCCGAACTCGACGAACATGCGCTCGGCGTAAACGAATCGGAGATAGAGGCGCCGTTTGTGCTGAAAGACAGAAGCCGCGAAGAGGTAATGACCGATGTGCGCAGCAAACTGTCTTCCATCTCCGGAGCGAACATTGAAATAGGGCAGCCCATATCGCACCGCATAGATGCAATGTTGTCGGGGACAAAGGCCAATATCGCCATCAAGGTCTTCGGTACCGACCTCAACCGGATGTATGCCGAGGGCAAACGTATACAGGCCGCTATCGCCGATGTCGAAGGTATTGTCGACCTCAATCTGGAACAGCAGATAGAACGCCCTCAACTGACGATTACGACGCGACGCGAACTCATGTCCCGTTACGGCGTCACACTGCCTGAATTTGAAGAATACCTGCGCGTAATGCTTGGTGGCGAAGTCGTGAGCCAGGTCTACGACGAAGGGAAATACTTCGACCTTACGCTCAAAGTAGACGACGCCAACCGCGCAGGCATCGAAGAAATAAGCAACCTCATGCTCGATGCCTCAGGCTCGAAAATCCCCCTCTCATACATAGCCGACATACGCTCGACAAGCGGCCCTAACACCATCAACCGCGAAAACGCGCAGCGTAAATTAGTCGTAAGCGCTAACGTGTCGGGCCGCGACCTGCGCGGAGTGGTCAACGACATACGTTCGCGCATCCAAAGCCGTATCACCCCTTCCTTGCCCGAAGGATACCGTATCGAGATGGGGGGACAGTTTGAAAGCGAGCAGGCGGCCGGGCGCACACTGGCTCTTACGTCCATACTTTCGCTCTTGGTTATCTTCCTCCTGCTCTATAACGAGTTCAAGGATGCCAAAGAGAGCGCTATTATCCTGCTTAACCTGCCGCTTGCGCTCATAGGAGGAGTGTTTATACTTTGGCTTACGCGGGGAGAAATCAGCATTCCCGCCATCATCGGCTTTATCTCGCTCTTTGGTATAGCTACCCGCAACGGGATGTTGCTGGCGAGCCGTTACAAACATCTTATGAGCGAAGGAATGGAACTGCGGGCGGCCATCATACAAGGCTCCTTAGACCGGCTGAATCCTATCCTTATGACGGCTCTCACGGCCGCCCTGGCGCTCGTCCCGCTGGCTCTGCGCGGACATCTGCCGGGTAACGAGATACAAAGCCCGATGGCTATCGTTATACTCGGCGGTTTGCTGACATCGACATTCCTCAACGGCTTTGTCGTGCCTATTGTGTATTTAGTTACTAAAAAAGTTACAGTTAGATGAAACCGACAGTTATTATATTATTACTGCTGTCTTCTTTGCCCGCGATTAATACCCCGGCGCAGGTAGAGAAGCCGGCGACAGGCATCCGGGATGTCCTGCAATCCATAGCCGTAAACAACAAGGAGCTTCGGATGAATGATTATCAATCGCTCATTGTCAGATCCCAATATGCGGCCATGAACGCCTTGCCCGACCCTGCTGTTTCCTACACCCGCCAGTATGGAAATAAGGAGGGTTTGGGTATAAACGGTGAACTGATAGCTTCGCAAGCCTTCGATTTCCCGACGCTTTACATCGAACGCGACAAATTATCGCGCTCCAAGTCTCAAAGCCTCGACCTGAGGCAGGCGGAGTTGCGCCGCCAGATCCTGCTCAATGCTCAGGAGATTTGCTTAGACCTCATAATGCTCAGGCAGGAACAGGCGTTGCTTGAACAACGCCTCGCCAATGCCGGGCAGTTGGACGACATGTATGCAAAGAGATTGGAGAAAGGCGATGCGACCCGGCTTGAAACAAACAAAATCCGTCTCGAACTACTCAACGTGAAGACTGAAGTCAAGCGCAATGCAATCGCCGAGGAGGATAAGCTGAAGGAATTGACAGCTCTCAACGGCGGCATACCGGTAGCTTTCGATTCTAAGGACTATGAGCAATTGCAAGCGCCGGTTTCTTTCGAGGAACTTTGCAACGAGGCCTCATCCGTAGACCCCGGACTCAGGGCTTTGCGCAGCGAACAGTCCGTAGCCCGGCAAGCCTTGCGCGTCAGTCGTGCAGGATGGCTTCCGCAACTCGAATTGGGCTATCAATTGAATACCGTAACAGGTGGCGAACGCTTCAACGGCTTCTTAGTCGGCCTAAGCATTCCCGTCTTCTCAAACCGGCAGAAGGTGCGCCAGGCGCGCGCCGAGACGATATATTCCGAACTAAGGTATGACGATGCGGCTATCAGGAATGAAAACGAACTGAGGCAGCTCTACCGCCGCTCCGCCGCCCTGGAAGAGTCTATGAGCGAATACAAACAATTGCTCGAAGGCCAAAACAATCTTTCCCTGGCGAACAAAGCCCTTGAGTCGGGACGCATATCTATGATAGAATACTTCGTCGAAGTGGCCTCGTTCTATGACAGTCTGCAAAACTATATCCGGTTGGAGAACGACTATCAAAAGACCTCCGCCCGTATGCTCAAACACCGCCTGTGATACTCTAACAAAAAGAGCCGCCCCGTATCTATGGGAGCAGCTCTTTTTGTTTCATCAATTCACCTGTCGGATCGAACCCGAACCTCCGCTTTCCTTATTTATCGAATGAGGGGCGCCGCGATATGATATATTCCCGCTACCGTACGAACTTGCCGTCAGTTCCTCCTCCGCAAAGAGTTCTATACTGCCCGAACCGGTCACCGATGCGTTCACTTGAGACGCTTTGAGTTCGAAGCCTTTGACGCTTCCGCTTCCGGCTACGCTGAAACGGGCCTTATCGGCTCTTCCGTCAATCTGCGCCCTTCCGCTCCCTGCTACGTTGCAGGAGAGAGATTCCACTCTCAGTTTCCCTACGCTGATCTTTCCGCTTCCGGCTAAGTTTATATTCATTTCATCGAGCGCAACATCACCTTTTGTAAGCATGCTGCCCGAACCGGCTAAGTTTATCTTCATTTCCTTCCCGTTCACCTCTTTTGCAAACTCTATATCGCCGCTGCCCGCCGAGTTGATGTCAAGCTCCTCAAGGCGCAGGGCGCTGCGTACTATGAAATCGCCCGAACCTGATTTGCTGAGGTCTTTTAATTCCTTGGAATTAGATTTCACCTTGTAGGTCGTAGGGCTGTATCCTTCGTTGCGGCGTCCGCTCTTTTTGTACCCGATAATAAGCTTATGACCTTCCACTTTCGCCTCTATGTACTCAAAGATATTTTTATCCGTCGTTATGCTCAGGAAAGGCGCGCCGGAAGATTGCTCGTACTCGAAGGTCATACTGCCGGAAATCATTATCTTATCGTAATCCGTGATGCTGATGGTGCGGGTGATAACATTTCCGTCGCCCTTCACCGTTTGAGCCTGAAGACCCGCCGCAAAGACCAGCAGGCAGCTTAAAAGAACAAATCCTTTTGTTTTCATTGTATTCCTTATTTTTAAAAGTTATATATACATATAACGACAAAAAAACCGCGACCGTTGCACCGTCACGCCCGTATAACAAAAAAATGTATACATATGCGGAGGCGGTCTCAGGCGCCTCTTTGCTGCATGATAGAGAGCAGCTCGTCGATAATCCTGCGGTCGTTGCTCAGGCGGGGTACTTTATGCTGGCCGCCGAGTTTGCCTTTTCCCTTGAGCCAGTCGCTGAAAATATCCTTGGGTGCGACGATTACTTTCGGAGCCCGGAGGGCGAGGTCTTTGTATCGCTTGGCCTCGTAGTCGGAGTTGTGTTCCTTGAGGCATCGGTCGAGCTCGTCGGCAAAGCGGGCGACTGATTCGGGTATCTTCTCAAACTCAATCAACCACTCGTGCATCCCCTGTGCCTTGTCGAGCATAAACAGGGGCGCGGCGGTGTACTCCTTCACCTTGGCGCCTGTCATGCGGCAGGCTGCGCTGATAGCATTGTCGGCGTTGTCGACGATAAGCTCCTCCCCGAATGCGTTGATGTAATGCGTCGTGCGCCCGGAGATGACGAACTTGTGCGGATGCAGGGATGTGAAGCGTATAGTGTCGCCGATTACGTACCTCCATAATCCGCCTGCGGTAGTGATGACAATGGCGTAGTTGCGTCCTTTCTCGACAGTATCCCAAGTGAAAACATCGGCGCCTGATTTATGTACATCAGCGGCGGGGACAAACTCATAGAAAATACCATAATCCGGCATCAACAGCATGGACGCGTCCGAAGGATCATCCTGTATGCCGAAGAAGCCTTCGGAGGCGTTGTAAGTTTCCATATACCTCATCCGCTCCACAGGGATAAGGCTCTTGTACTGGTCTCGGTAAGGTTCAAACCCGATGCCGCCGTGGAAAAATACTTCCAGGTTAGGCCATACTTCGGAGAGGTTGCCGCACCCTGTCTTCTCAAGCATGGCCTTGATGAGGACAAGCATCCACGAAGGAACGCCCGAAATATTGCCTACGTCCTCGCCACGGGTATTTTCTACTAACGCCTTTATCTTGGCCTCCCATTCGTTCATCAGCGAAATCTTCTTACTCGGCACCCGCAGGAGGTTTACAAGTGGATTAATCTTCTGTATCAGTATCCCCGAAAGGTCTCCGCAATGCGACCTCGTCTGCATGAGCGAGGGACGGTGGCATCCTCCGAGTATAAGGCCCTTATGCGAGAAAAAGGAACTGTGCGGATTATTCCTCAGGTAAAGGGCTACCGTGTCGAAGCCTCCCTTGTAATGCGCCCGGAGAATCTCTTGCGTTATGGGAATGTATTTACTCTTGTCGTTCGTCGTGCCGCTGCTTTGGGCGTACCATTTTACCTTTGAAGGCCATAAGACGTTGTCGCTGCCGTTAATCATAGTGAATATGCCCCTCCGCAGGTTCTCGTAGGTCTGAAGCATTATACGCTCTGCAAAATC
This sequence comes from Tannerellaceae bacterium, assembly GCA_031267205.1. Classification (GTDB taxonomy): domain Bacteria; phylum Bacteroidota; class Bacteroidia; order Bacteroidales; family Tannerellaceae; genus DFXE01. The sequence goes on from JAIRZN010000105.1 coordinate 9,405, forward strand.
TTCGTACCTCCGGATGCTCCCGAAGTCGTACAGCTCCCCTATGTATGTGTGCTTTGCCGATGTAACAAGATACTTCAACTGCTCACGCTGGACACGCCCGCCGTTCGTCGCGAATCCGTCTATCTTATTAAGGCGGGGACGCATAAGCCGGAATATCGTCGCCGTAAGTCTATCCATAGTTGCATATTTTTATAATCGCTTGCAAACATAGGCATTCTCCGGTTTATTTCCATACCTTTGTCTTAAATCCTTTAAGATAAGAGAATGAAAATAGGTATACTCTCCTCCGGCGGCGACTGCCCCGGTATAAACGCCACCATACGCGGCGTCGGCAAAACGGCGATAATGCATTACAATATGGAAGTCATCGGTATACACAACGGCTTTTCGGGTATACTTCATAAAGACGTACAAGCGCTCGACGAACGTAGCCTCTCCGGCATCCTCAACCTCGGTGGCACCATACTCGGTACATCGCGCGAAAAGGCTTTCCGCAAACTTATCATCCCCGACGACAGCCATTCTTCGATAATCAGCGAAAGATATGCCGAGCTTGAGCTCGACTGCCTCGTATGCATAGGCGGCAACGGGACGCAGAAGACGTCCAACTTGCTCTCCGAACTCGGCCTCAACGTAATCGGCATCCCGAAAACAATAGACAACGACGTATGGGGCACCGACATCACCTTCGGCTTCGATACCGCCGTAAACATAGCAACCGAGGCCATAGACAGGCTACATTCAACAGCCAACGCCCACAAGCGCGTCATGGTTGTCGAAGTTATGGGACATCACGCGGGCTGGATCGCCCTTTATGCCGGCATGGCGGGAGGCGCCGACGTTATCCTGCTGCCGGAATTGGGCTTCGACATCGACAAGGTCAACGCCGCAATAACGGAACGCGCCGCAAAAGGCAAGCCATATTCAATAGTAGTAGCGGCCGAAGGCCTGCGCACCGCCCGCGGCGAAACAACGCACAATGCCGGATACATAGCCTCCAAAATCGAAAAGGCGACAGGCATAGAAACGCGCGAAACAGTACTCGGATACATCCAGCGGGGAGGTAATCCCTCGCCCTTCGACCGCAACCTCGCCACACGCCTGGGCGGACACGCATCCGAACTCATCGCCGGAAGAAGGTTCGGACGCATGGTCCGTATGAACGGCGACGAGGTCAGCTCGATACCCCTCTCCGAAGTCGCAGGCAAGCTGAAATTAGTACCGCCGCATCACGACCTCATCATACAAGGCGGACGCATGGGCATCTCCTTCGGAATATAAAAATCCCCCGCCCCGCACCCATCCAAGGGATAATAAGAATAATTTGGGCGTGCCCCCGCCTGCGGCGCGGTCGGGCTATCCGCTGCAAGTCCTCGCTCGCTCGCTGCGCTCGTTCCGGGCTTTCCGCTACTATCCCTCACGCAAAGAGCCTTATCGAAAAGTCCGGCTTATCGGCGGGCTCCCCCCAACGAATAAAGCCAGTAGAAGAACATTTTTCAGAAAACCCCAAAAGCAAAAGGTTTGTTAAAGAACATCTTTCAGGAAGTACCAAAAGCACTCCATTCGTTAAAGAACATTTTTCAGAAAGCTCCAAAAGCATTCAGTTGTTAAACCTGAGTTCGACGTAAGAAAAGTAAGGAAAAAGTTGGCAAGTTGGATAAACTTTATTATTTTTATAGCTGTAAATCAATAAAATAAATAAAGATTATGGCACAACTTACCACCGATAAAATCACCGAAATTTATTGTATTGCAGACGATTTTTGCAA
>JAIRZN010000153.1 GCA_031267205.1 Tannerellaceae bacterium
GCGAACTTTTGAGACTTCCGTAACCTATACGGAACTTCCCGCGCGAACTTTTGAGACTTCCGTAACCTATACGGAACTCCACCGGCGAACTTTTGAGACTTCCGTAACCTGTGGGGAAGGTTGTCATCTCAAAACCCTTGCGTTACCTTTCCATATACTCCACACCTGTTCCTCGTCCGCAGGCTGCGCATAGTCCGTGACGAAGGTAGTGGCCAAGGCTCCTGCGGCCCAGCCGAATTGCAGCCGTTGCGCGGGCTCCCATCCCTTTAGTATACCGTAAAGCAGCCCCCCCACGAAGCCGTCGCCCCCGCCTATGCGGTCGAGCACGTCTATGGGGCGCGGTTCTACGGCGTGCCATGTTTCCCCTTCGAGCATTATGGCTCCCCACAGGTGTTTATTCGCGCTGACGACCTCGCGCAGGGTTGTGGCGAAGACCGATGCGTTGGGATAGGCCTTCTTGACGTTGCGGATCATGCCTTTGAAGCTGTCCGTCTTGGCGGCAAGGTCTTTGCCTCCAGCTTCGGGTCCTTCTATGCCGAGGCATAGCTGGAAGTCTTCCTCATTGCCGACAAGTATGTCGGTGATGGAGGCTATCTCGCGGAATATTGCGCCGAGTTCCCCCTCGCGTCCTTGCCAGAAGGAGGCGCGATAGTTGAGGTCGAAGGATATGAGCGACCCGTGCTTACCGGCGGCGCGTGCGAGTTCGAGGCAGAAGCGGCCGGTCTCAGGCGAGAGGGCGCTGATGAGGCCGGAGAGGTGGAGTATGCCCACGCCTTCGCGCCCGAAGAGGCGGTCAAGGTCGAAGTCGCCCACGTTCAAGGTGCGCCCCACCTCGCCGCTACGGTCGTTCCACACCCTTGGCCCGCGCAAACCGAAGCCGCCGTCGGCTATATTTATCTGGTGACGGAATCCCCACGGCCCGCCCTGTTCCACTTCCGCCCCCTCGTAGTCGATATTGCGGCTGCGGAGGCTGTCCTTGATAAACTGCGCTACGGGGCTGCCTTTGACGAAGGTTGTCAGCGCCTTGACGGGCATCCCCAGGTAGGCCGGCACGCTTGCCACGTTGGATTCCGCGCTGGTGGCCTGCATGAGCAGGAGGTCGCTCTTGTGCACAGGCTGTCCCTGTGCCGTCGGGGTCAGTCGTACGCCCATGCTGGTAGGGACGACTACCGACCATTGATATTTGTCTTTCAGGTTCATAATGTTGCGACAGGTTTAAATATAGTTATTGTAATAAGCGATGTTCTCTTTCATCAGTACGTCGATAGGCATGTAGTTCACCTGCTCTATGTCCTCCTTCATTACCAGGTGGCGGAAGAGCGCTTTGACGGCGTGGAGGCCTTGCACTTCAGGGCGCTGGGCTATGAGGTGAGTGATGAGGCCGCTGCGGAGGAAGCCGACGTTGCCGTCGAGCACATCGTAGCCGATCAGCTTAAAGTCCTCCATGCCGTTGCGCTTCACGAGGTAGTTGCACAAGAGGCTGGCCCTGGAGTTAAAGATGATACCGGCCTTCAGGTTAGGATTCTTGTCGAAGAAGTCATCCAGGACGGCCTCATTATTGCTATCTCCATCTCCATCTCCGTCGGCGTTGATCTCTACGGTGCATATCCGTCCTTCGTGCCTGTGGTGGCGGACGTAATCGCAGAAGCCTTCTTCGCGCTTGGAGACCTGCGTCGACTTGTACTCGCTCTTGCGGTTGAAGTAGAAGACAGCTATATCGTCGTCCCGCCGTATTTGTCCGAGCATAAGCCGTCCGGCAATGTACCCGGAGTCGTAGGAATGAGTGCCGTAATAAGCCACGCAGTTGGTACCCTCGATGTAGGCGTCTATAAGGACGTAAGGGATGCCTGCGGCGTCGAGCGCAACGGCAAGTTCCATGACGCTTTCGCGGAATAATGTAGCTATAACCACTCCATGACATTCCGAGAGGGCGACGAGAGGGATGATTGCATCGAAGCTGTTCTTGTTGTATTGGTCGAAGCACAGTCGCTTTACGTTCACGTGATAGCTGAACAGTTCCTTCTCCGCCCGGCCGACCCCTTCGGCAAGCTTGGCCCAGTATTCGCCCTTTGCAGGCTGCGGGGTGAGCACGATGAGGTTGTACTTCTTCTTTAGAGCTAAGGAACGGGCTATGAGGTTAGGCTGATAGTCTATTTCCTTCAGCACCTTCGCCACTTTCTCCTGCGCCTCGATGGATACCCTGCCCCGTTTATGGAGTATCCTGTCCACCGTTCCGGTGGATACGCCCGACATATCTGCGATGTCTTTAATCCTGTATGTTTTCATTGTTATATTGTATTGTGTCCGCTCACAGGGCAAATATAAAACAAAAAAACAGGCGTTACGGACAGCAGAATATATTTTTTACACTATCTTTACCCGACAAACGACAAGTAAAATGAAAAAAACCCTGCTGACAGCAATTTACATACTATTATCGCCCTTCCTTCTTACTTCCCAAAACGGCGGGGAAGGCGTCATGAGCACGATCTCACGCCTTTTCACATCCGGAGACGGCGGGCTTTCGAGTTCCAAGATCACTTGCATAGCCCAAGAGGACAACGGCTCCTTCTGGATTGGCACAGAGGACGGGCTGAACCGTTTCGACGGATACAACTTCAGGGTATACAGGAAGCGACACGACGACACCCTTTCCTTGGCCGCCAACCATATCACGGCGCTCTTCCAGGACTCAAGGCAGAGGATGTGGATAGCGACGGCAGGCGGACTTGGATACTATGAGCCTTCGTCCGACGGCTTCGTGAGCGTCTCTCTCAATCAACCCGACAGCATAGTCAGGCGAAACATCTGTTCCGCCATAATCGAGGACAGCCGAGGGTGGCTATGGTTCGCCTTACCGGGAACGGGCGCCTTGCGCTATTTGCCGGAAACGGGTGAAAGCCTCCTGCTCGTGCCGTCGCCGCAGGGTGAGGGGATATGCAGCGAAGAGATAGCGGTCTTGGCCGAAGACGGCGGCGGCAATATATGGCTCGGCTCGCGCGACAAGGGCGTCTCGGTATATGACCCGCAGACCGGAGCCTTCCGTACCTATGACATATCGAACAGCGGATTGCCCGACAACACCATCTTCGACCTGCGACTGCTGCGCAACGGGAACATGCTGGCGGCTACGCTCAAGAGGGGCGTCGCTATATTCGACGCCGGCAGACGCAAATTTGCCGCTTACGCCGACGTCTTCGACTCTCCTTATACGCGCTACATACGTTGCACGGTAGAAGACGCCGACGGGAACATCCTCGTGGGTACGGAAGGCAAGGGCGTCTTCATCTTCGACCCCGACAGGCGCGAGCTGAGGAAGTATCCCATCCCGGAATCCTCGGCGCATGTCTTGGACGACGCCAAGATAAGCAGCCTATACATCGGGCATCACGGATACCTCTGGGCGGGCCTCAAGTATAAGGGCGTCCTCGTCGTCGGAAGCGAACAGAGTGGCTTCAGGACGATAAGCAAGGTCAACGATAGCGCCGGCTCTCTCAACTACAACTACGTCACCGGTATCACAACGGACAAGGACGGCGATATATGGATAGCTACCGACGGCGGTGGCCTCAACCGTTACAGGCCGGCGAAGCGTACCTTCACGCATTACACGCACCGCAGGGGCGACCCCGGCAGCCTCAAGGATAACGCCGCGCTAAGCGTCTTTTGCGATAGCCGCAACCGTATATGGACGGGTACTTACTCCGGCGGTATCTCTCTCTTTAACCGGCAGACGGAGACGTTCGCTCATTTCGCCTCCGACGACGGCGGACGTAGCGACGGGCTTCGACGCTATCACGTCAGGAGCATACAGGAGGACAAGCAGGGCAACATCTGGCTCGGCGCTCGCGGCGGTGGTCTGAAACGCTTTGACGTGGGGACGAAGTCCTTCGCCTCTCCCAACATACGCTCCGGCGTGGCGACGCTTGATGAGGACATCGACATTCTCCTTGCCGACAGCCTCAACAGGCTTTGGATAGGCGCAAACTCCGGCCTTAGCCGCCTCGACATCGAAACGGGCGCCTTCGTCTCCTACGGCGAAGGCTCTGGCTTGCACAATATACCGGTGTACTCCCTCGCCGAATCGCCGGGTGGCCTCATCTGGGCGGGTACGACGGACGGGCTGTATGCGTACAGCCCTGCGGAAGATGCCTTCTCGAAAGTCTACCCTTCCGACCGGGAGGAGGCGGCGGTCGTCAACGGCTTAGTCTACGACGGCGGACTTCTGTGGATGTCGACAAACAGCGGCGTCGTCTCTTACTCCGTCAACGATGCGCAGACGCGCGCCTACTCGCGCAGTAACAGCGGCGTAGGCAGCGACGAGTTCCTGCGGGGATCGTACTACAAAAGTCCGGCGGGCGAAATCTTCTTCGGTGGCGTGGAGGGGGTGAGTGTCTTCTTCCCGAACGAGATACGCGACAGCGTGACCATCCAGAAGGTATACATAACCAACCTCAGCATATCGGGCGAACCGGTTGGCATCAACAGGGAGGTGAACGGACGTATCGTGCTCGATACTAACATTAGCGAGACGAAGCGGATAAAGCTCCTGCACAGCGACCGCTACTTCAGGCTCGACTTCGTGGCCATGGGATCCTTCAAACCTTACTCCACCATCTACGCTTGCATGCTCGAGGGCTTCGACAAGGAGTGGAGCTTGCACAACTACTCCGACCGCAGCGTCACGTACACCAACCTCAACCCCGGCGTATACGTCTTCCGCGTCAAGGCGAGCAATGACCCCGACAGATTCGACGGCGAGGAGGCTTCGCTCATCATCGAGGTGGCCCCGCCCGTGTGGAAGACATGGTGGGCCAAGCTATTGTACGTCCTCCTGTCTGCCGGTGTAACGCTCTTCATAACTCTCTTTGTCATAGCCAGGCTCAGGGAGAGGAGCGAACTGCTTATCGAACGTATGAGCGTGAAGCAGCAGGAGGAACTGAACAGCGTAAGGCTTAACTTCTTTACTAATATAACGCACGAACTGCGCACGCCGCTTACCCTCATCATCGGCCCGCTGAGGAAAATAGTCGGCGAGGATACCGACGAGGAGCGCAAGAAGGCGGGTAACCTCGTGCTGCGCAACGCCGAAAGGTTGCAGCACCGCATCAACCAGATACTCGACTTCAAAAAGATAGAGGAGGGTAAGATGAAGCTGCACGTCCGGCCGGTGGAAATCGTGACATTCGTCGCTAACTGCGTCGCTGTCTTCAGGGAACTGATGCGGCAGAAGAACATCACCGTCTACTTCTCCAAGCCTTCCGGCGGAATCGAAATATGGTACGACCCGGACATGCTCGAAATGTGCCTTAATAATATAATGTATAACGCATTCAAATTTACCCTCCCCGGCGGTAGCCTCAGCGTCGCTATCGAAGCCGTCGACGGCGGGACAATGCTCTCCTTCCGCGATACCGGCGTCGGAATGAACCGCGAAACGAGCGAACGTATATTCGACCGCTTCTACCAGGGGAGCGCAGGGCGTGAACGGGCCGGCGCGGGCCTCGGATTGCACCTGACAAAGACTATCGTCGAAATGCATGGTTGCGATATATCCGTGGAAAGCCGCGAGGGCGAGGGGTCTTGCTTCACCATCGTCATCCCTGAAGGGAACAAGCGTTTCTCGGACAAAGAACTTGCTCCTGTCGAAGCCGTAGAGCGTGACCATGACACGGACGTACATCGGGAGACGGCCAAACGCGCAGGGCCGGCGCCGGCTGCCGCAACGCAGCCTAAGGATGCCGCCGCTGACGAACGCCCTACGCTCTTGCTTGTCGAGGACAACAGTGATATGCGCTTCTATATACGCCGTGAACTGTCGGACGAGAATTACATCATCGAAGAGGCTGCCGATGGGAAGGAGGGGCTTGATATGGCTCTCCGAATAACGCCGGATTTGGTGATCGCCGACGTGATGATGCCGCGTATGAGCGGGACGGAGCTTTGCCGTATCCTTAAGTCGACGCCGCAGACATGCCATATCCCTATCGTTATACTCACCGCCCGCGACGATATGCCGAACCGTATGGAGAGTATAGAATCGGGAGCGGACAGCTTCATCGCCAAGCCTTTCGATGTAAGGTACCTCCGCGCAAGGATCAGCCGCCTCATCGAGACGCGCCGCGTGATGAAGGAACGATTCGGTAAATCTATCTTCATAGATACGCAGGAACTGCATCTCACGAGCCTCGATGAGCGACTGATGACAAAGACTATCGACTACATCCGTGCGAACATGGAAAATACGGAGCTGAGCGTCGAGGAAATGAGCCGCGAACTCGGCCTGAGCCGCGCTCACTTACACCGCAAAATCAAGGCCTTGACGGGGAAAAGCCCCGTGGAGTTTATCCGTATGATGCGCATGAAGCATGCGGCCTTCTTGCTCGGCTCCGGCAAGCTGAGCATATCCGAAGTGGCCTATATGACGGGCTACAACACGCCTTCTTACTTCAGCGCAAGCTTCGGGGCTTTCTTCGGGATGCCGCCCAAGACTTATATGGAGAAAATCATCCGCGAACGGAAAGAGAGGGGGGAAGGGGATAGTGACGGGGCTAACGGCTGAAGGCTATCTCCTTGCCGCACGCGGGATTGGCGACGGGGCCGTTGTCGTAGGCAAGGCGCCCGTTTACGAACGTCTTCCACACTTTATGGCCGAAGAGGCAACCTTCTAACGGCGACCATTTGCATTTATACAGCACGTTATTCGGCGACACCGTCCAATACTTCGAGGGCGTGACGAGGACAAGGTCGGCGAAGTAGCCGGGCCTGATGTAGCCGCGACGGTCGATGCGGAACAGCTCGGCGGGATTGTGGGACATCTTTTCAACAACCTTCTCAATACGAAAGACCTGCTTCGAAACCAGCTCAAGCATCGCAACGAGCGAGTGTTGCACCATCGGCATACCTGAAGCGGCGCTGAAGCATCCGCCTTCCTTCTCCTGCAGGAGATGGGGTGCGTGGTCGGTGGCTATGGTGTCTATGTAGCCGTATTTGACGGCCTTGCGCAACGCTGACCTGTCTTCGGTCGCCTTTATGGCGGGGTTACACTTGATACGGCTTCCCCGCGTGGCGTAGTCAAGGTCGCAAAACCACAGGTGGGGGACGCAGGCTTCGGCCGTAATCTTCTTCTCCGACAACGGCTTCCAGCCGTCGAGGAGCGTGATCTCGCGGGCGGTCGACAGGTGCAGCAGGTGCAGCCGCACGCCCATACGTACTGCCATCTCGACGATGCGTGAGGAGGCGACATAACAGGCTTCTTCGCTGCGTATCATCGGATGGTAGGAGGCGTCCGGCTCGCGCTTGAAGCGGGATTTGATGACTGAGGCGTTGCGCTTTATCAGGGCCTCGTCTTCGGCGTGGACGGCGATGAGATGGCCGGATTCGCCCAGCAAACGCTCTATGGTGCGGTTGCGGTCGACTTGCATATCGCCTGTCGACGAGGCGAGGAACAGCTTCACGCCGGGCGTCCTCGACGGGTCGAGCTTTTTTACCTCGTTGAAATTGTCGTTCGTGGCTCCGAAGAAAAAGGCGTAGTTGGCTAACGAGGCTTCGGACGCTCTTTGCAGCTTGCGCTCGAGGGCGTCGATGGTCGTCGTCGGCGGAACGGTGTTGGGCATATCCATGAACGTCGTCACACCGCCGGCGACAGCGGCTGCGCTCTCGGTGGCTATGCTGCCCTTGTGCGTAAGGCCCGGATCGCGGAAGTGGACGTGGCTGTCTATCACGCCCGGCAGCAGCAACCGCCCGCCGGCGTCTATCATATCCGCGCCGGCAAAAGAAGGACGGGGGTGGATGCCTTCGTATACGTTTGCTATCTTGTCCCCCGTCATCTCTACGGCGCCGTGGAAGGTGCGCCCTTCGTTGACGATGTGCGCGTTATATATCACGGTAGTTTTTTCCATCGGTCGAAAGCCCTCAACGGCTATGTGTAGTTGGCCACAAAACGCCGGTCAGCTCGGCGAGAATGATGTCGTTCTTGATGATCTCGGCACGGCATGCGCCGAAATCGTTGAACGGCTTGTCAAAGACAAGGTCTTTGTCCGGAGGAGCGATATTGAGGCCGACGGGCGCGTCGCCGTTCATCTTGAAGCCGGTGACGGGGAAGTTATGATAGCTGTCGAGGTCGGGATCGGATGAAACGACCATCGTCGCCCCGCCGGCTCCTGGGTAAAGGACTAAGAACAACGCGGATGGGTCTTCGAACGTCATCGTAAGCGTATTATTATCTATAACCTCTTCCGACGTGACCGCCAGCACAGGCGTCACCGGATCATCCGGCAGAAGCGAATCGTCCTCGCCTCCCGATGGCTTGTCCTTGCCCGGCGTATGCCCCGGCGCGCGGCGCGCGTAGATGCGCTCGTACTGGTCGATTACGGCGTTGAATGTGTCAATGATTTTGGCGTAGGCATTTTCCGCGTCGCTCTTCCCCGCAAGGCGCGTGGCGACGTACATGCCGTCAACGGCTTCGATAAAGTTCTTGGCGGCCTTGTCGACCTGTACGCGGATGCTCTCCATATTGCCTTGCATCTCTGCGCTCTCGGCGCTTTGCTCGCGATGGAAGTATATATGGTCGAACTCCTTGTTTAGCTCTTCGAGCTTATCGACTGCGTCCGTCAGGCCGAGATCCTTGACAAAGTCCACGTAACGCGGCTTGCGCAAGTCTTCAACCATGTTGTAGACAAGTGAGCTGACTTCAGTCAACGGCGCGGAGACGGCGCTCTTATAGTTGTCCATCACCTCGGTCAGGACGTTGGCCTTAGCCTTATCTTCCGCTACATAGCTGTACAACGCCGCCTCGACGGTGCGCCTTATCATAAGCAAAACCTCCCCGCGCAGCCGGTGGGCTTCGTTAATGAACTTGGTCTCGATCGCCTTTGAGCTGCGTTTGTAAATATTATCCTCCCTGATGAACAACGCAAGCAGGGCAGCCCAGAACACGAGCACCTCCGGGATGTTTTTCTCAATGGTCTTGATAAAAGTGACAATCTGCCTGAAGAAATCAAAGTGCTCATTATTCCTCAGGCGCCGGAGAAGCGCCGAACAACTCTTAATTACTTTCATGTTAGTGATGTATTTAGTGTATAACAATGACCGCGAATTTAGATAGTTTTTTTGAAACATTGCAACGTTACGTCTCATTTTTTATACAAAAACTCAAATTACCCTAATTTATCCCCCGCAACGCCGATTCTAAAAACAATCCCCTGCCCCGCATCCCGCATATCCCCCACACCCTGTGAGGAACCTCCCCAACAAACTTTTGAGACTTCCACACACTGTGAGGAACCTTCCCGACGAACTTTTGAGACTTCCACACCATGTGAGGAACCTTCCCGACGAACATTTCAGACTTCAACACCCCGTGAGCACACTTCCCGACGTACTGTTGAGACTTCCACACCCTGTGAGGAACCTTCCCTACGAACTTTTGAGACGTCCACTCCCTGTGTGGAACCTTCCCGACGAACTTTTGAGACTTCCACACACTGTGAGGAACATTCC
>JAIRZN010000155.1 GCA_031267205.1 Tannerellaceae bacterium
GGCCCGTCTCCTCCGACGCGGCTTACGCCCAGGCGATCGAGCGGGTATTGTGCAGCGATGGCAGGGTCGGCCGCGCCGATGATGACCTTAGCCGTATCGGGCCTGAAGTCGAAAGAAAAGCCGTTGTCCGCGTTGCCGAGTGATTTGTATGCGGGGGCGTTATCCTTATTAATGAACCGGGTGTGGATAAAGCGCGCGTCTTCCGTCTCCATCGTCTTGACGGCACAGTAGTTGAAGCGCAAGCTGAGCATCTCGCCGTCTTTTTCCGATTGGTCGACCGACAACTCCCCCCGCAAAGGCTCTTTGCCCTCCGAGAAACTTCCATCAATAAGGCAGTTGTCGAAGACAGCGTTAAGCGGCGCGCTTTTCACGCTATTCCCTGCTTCTTGTATATAATTCTTCAGATTTAGGACAGGCGAGCCCGAACGTCCGGGCCTAATGATGTAATAATTCGCAAATGTGCAATGAATGAAATGATAGTCGCCCCCGGATAGCGACGCTATATGTCCGGTGGCGTTGCTGAACTCGGTATTTACGGCCTCTATACGGCAGCCGGCAGCGGTTAAGACGGATTGTTCCATATTGGTGACCTGCGAACCGTATATTTTCAGTTTTGATTCCCCTCCGTCGGATTCACGGAAAGAAAGTCCCGCGTATCCGTTCCTTACGACGACGTGCGACATCTCGTTGCCGAAGCTTCCGGCTCCGAAATAAAGGCCGTCCCACTGATTCGCTATACGGTCATAAGGAACATCAGGCAGCAGATAATCCAGCCTGTCTCCGCGGAAAACAATCGGCTCATCCAACGTGCCGGCAGCTTTCACAGCGCCCTCCACTATCCATTTGGCCTTATCGTGCATATAGAACGTAGCCCCCTTTTCGATCGAAAGCGTCACGCCGCCGCGAATCACTATGCTGTCGTATACGAGGTAAGGGCGTTCGGCCGTAAACAAAGTATCGCGTTCGATGGCGAATCCGCCTTTGTACAGGTGCACATCCTGTCCGTAAGCCTGGAGAAGCAACTTTTGCGTCGCTCCGCTAAGCGTAAACGAGAGATGGTCTTCTATCAACAAAGGCCGGTTCTTTTCGTTCGGATCTACGGTAACTTCCACGAAGACATACATACTGTCGCCGGCCGCTATGCGTATGCCGGAAAACAATCCGCCACTGCGTCCGTCGACGTTAAAGCGGAAGCCTGTCGCCGGAGCGTTATCCAAGCTGATGGTTTCGATATTGAGCGCCTCCCTGTTTGTGTTGTAAACCATGAAACTTCGCGTAGCGGAACCTACGGTCGTAAACACGGTATCGAACGAAAGCGTATCGACGGAAAAAGTAAGCCTCATAGCCGGATTTGTCGAGTAGCCATCATCCAACCCGCTGCACCCCGTCATCAACAAAAAGAGCAAGCCTGCCTTCAAGAACAAATAATTACCTGTCTCCACTTTATTCCAGATTTGTGTTTAATAGGAACGAAAACATATACCGTTTTATTTTAATGCCAATCTTCAAAAGTGATTATCTTTACGTCATGCAACAGAGGAAAGACATTGTTTATAAATATAAGGTATACCTTCGTTTGGAGAAGTCGCTTTCATCCCATTCCGTAAAGGCCTACATGCAGGACTTGAATAAATTGCTGCACTTTATGGAGAACGAAAAGCTGACGTATGCCGATATGACTTATACGGATCTGCAGCAATTCGTGGCTCAGCTTCACGATACAGGTATACATCCGCGTTCTCAGGCGAGGATTATTTCCGGCATACGCTCTTTTTACCGTTTTCTTGTGTTGGACGGATATATAAGTACCGATCCGACGGAGTTGATCGAATCGCCGAAAATAGGAATTAAACTTCCCGAAATACTAAGTGTAAATGAAATAGACCGTATTTTAGACTCCATCGACCTCTCTCTTCCCGAAGGACATCGCAACCGCGCTATGCTGGAGGTGCTTTACAGTTGCGGACTTAGAGTGTCGGAACTTACCTCGTTGCGTTATTCCGATGTTTATTTTGAGGAAGGTTTTATAAAGGTAGAAGGTAAGGGCAGCAAACAACGCTTAGTGCCTATCTCGGAGACGGCTATCCGGGAAATCCGTAATTACCTGTACGACCGCAGCCGTATAACTGTGAAAAAAGGACATGAGGACATTCTTTTCCTCAGCCGGCGCGGGACGGCATTATCGCGCATCATGGTTTTCCATATTATCAGGCAGCAGGCAGAAATGGTTGGCATACGAAGGAATGTAAGCCCTCACACCTTCCGTCATTCATTCGCCACCCATTTGTTGGAAGGCGGCGCCAACCTCCGCGCTATTCAAGAGATGTTGGGGCACGAAAAGATAACTACGACGGAAATATATACACACGTAGATCGCGAATTTTTACGTAGAGAAATACTCGAACACCATCCCAGGAGCCATAAATAAACACGGGAGTAATAAGGTCATAATTGTTATATTCCCATGTTCATACATATAATGTGGCAATAAATGATTACTTTTGCAGTCGGATATGCATAAAATATCAAAATATCGAGGACGACGCTAAAATATAACGCTGAAATACGTGCGCCAAACTGTTAAATCAAACATTATTCGAAAATTATTTTCAAAAAATGGTTCCTAATATGTGAGCACATGCAAATTATCAAAAAAAATCGCAGATATAGGAAAATTGAATACATATTTGTGAAAATTGAATACTATTGAACCGTCATAAGCCCGTACATTTGCACATAAAATAAATTGTTCTATTAAAAACACCAATTATTGAGTAAATATTGAAAATGAGTAGCAATAATATAAATATTATAACGACAACGGTCCTTCCGGCAAACAAAACGAGCAAAATATGGTTGATTCTTATATTAATAGTAAGTTTTTTACCTAAATCAAACACATTCGCTCAACAGGCCGCTACAAAATCGAACATTCTGTACGACGCAACAACGACGATGAATATAGGTCTTGAAGTAGGTTTGTCTTCACGGTGGACACTTGATTTACCTGTTAGTTATAACCCTTGGGCTTTTTCAGATAACAGAAAATTTAAACTCTGGCTGATTCAACCGGAAGTACGTTACTGGATGTGTGAAAAATTCAGCGGTCATTTTTTTGGTTTGCATACTCACATAGGCGGATACAACGTAGGCGCTATCAAGTGGCTTGGGATTGAGAAATACCGCTATCAGGGCACACTCTACGGAGCTGGAGTTTCGTATGGATACCAATGGGTGTTGAACTCTCGCTGGAGCATAGAGGCAACGATTGGATTAGGATACGCCTATCTCTCTAACGCTAAATATCCTTGCGAGCAATGCGCAATCAAGATTGATAATATTACCAAAAATTACTTTGGGCCGACGAAGGCTGGCGTAAGTCTTATTTACCTGATGAAATGATGTGTAACTGAACATGAGAGTAATAAAAATGAAGATAATAGCTAAAATAAAGATGATATTCCTGATGGGGATACTGGTTGCTCCAATTGCCGCGCAAAGCATTTTTGAAGATCAGATTCCTGTGAAGGTACAACAACTCAAACAGATGGATGACTCGGTAAAAATGGTCTTAGACTTAGACCTCAGCAAGCTCGCCATCGGAACGGAACGTTTCCTGCAATTGACGCCGGTTCTGTCCGGCCCGAACGGAAAAGAATTAAAAATGAAACGCTTTTTAATCAACGGCCATCAGCGTCACAAACTGTTTCTGAGGGACAAAGAGCTTAACAAGCAGCAACGACAAACGAATGACAATGTTTGCGAAGTGATAGAGTTGAATAACGACAACCGCAAGATCTACCGTTATAAGCAAACCGTTGGTTATGAAAGCTGGATGCGCAATGCACAACTGAACATTGTTTCCGATTTGTGTGGATGTGCAGGCGCAAAGCAGAGGATTGCATCCGAAAAAGTGGCTAACAGGATAATCATAGAAGGTGTACAGGCCTACACGGTAATGCCTAACGTAGCCTACATACGTCCCGAAGTGGAAGCCGTCAAGACGCGTAGCGAATCGAATGATGTATTCCTCGATTTTCAGGTAGCTCAGGTGGAGATTAACCCATCCTTCGGAAACAACCCGCGCGAATTGGCAAAAATCGAGTCTATCATCAAAGATTTACGTAGCGACGCAAACCTTCAAGTGACAGGAGTAACTATTACCGGCTTTGCTTCCCCTGAAGGAAATGTAATGAACAACAACCAACTGTCGCGTGGCCGTGCGGAAGCTCTAAGGAATTACCTCTCTATGCGAAGCGCAATCCCTACCCATTTATATCGCTTAGGCGTAGGTGGCGAAGACTGGAACAGCTTAGTCAGGATGGTACAAAATTCATATATCGAACCCAAAGGTGCCATTCTCTCGATCATACAGACATATACCGGCGAAGTGCGTAAAGAGCGCCTCAAAACATTAGGAGGAGGCGCAGTGTATCAACGCTTGCTGCAAGAGTATTATCCGAGGCTGCGCCGCGTGGCGAGTCGAATAGAATACACCGTCCGTAAGTTCGATATAGAAGAGGCAAAGCAAATAATAAAAGTACGTCCTCAGCAGCTTAGCCTGAATGAGATGTTCTTAGTGGCCAACACCTACCGGGAAGGGAGTAAAGAATTCCTGTCGGTATTTGAAACAGCCGTCCGCATATTCCCTGACGACCCGCTTGCCAACCTCAATGCAGCAGCTTCGGCGCTAATAGAGAAAGACCTGGCGAAAGCCGAACGTTACCTGAAAAAGGCAAAGAAAAATACGCCTGCCTATTATAATAACTTAGGTGTATTGAACATGATGCAGAACAACATGGCAAGAGCGAAGAATCTTTTCCGTTACGCAGCCGAAGGTAAGTTGGACGCTGCCCGGAAAAACATGGAAGAGATAAAGAAAAAAGAAGCAGCAGATAAACTTTTGACAAATTAATATAAACCATATAAAAACAAAAATCAGATGAGTTCTAAATGTAAAATTAAAAAAATGAGTGAAATGAAACAGATGTTTAAATCTTTTGCGGTTTCCGCTGCGATAGCAGCAGGTATCACCGCTTGTTCTAACGAAGAAATCGTACCCGACGTTCAACCTACTATTGAACGTGCTAACTTGACGATTGTTGTCAACAACAACGCTGCGGCAACCAGAGCCGTTGAAGATAACAATGCCGTCGCTGCCGAAACACAAATCAAGAGCATTACTTTATTTGTTTACGGTGCAGCTACAACAGCTGAAGATGATACTACGTTTAATCTTAGTGCTCCCACAGATTTTGCGGATGGAACTAACGTGTACAAAGTCACATTCAATAACGCCCCTATCGGCAATAAGAAAGTTTATGTAGGAGTGAATTTGTCGAATGACCTTCGTAAAGCTATTCATGATAAAGGCGTGAGCGCTGTAAATCAGACTGCCTTGACTGAACTGTCTTCCTCTGATAAAGGATTTCCAATGTTTAGCGATGACTCGAAACCGTTCTCTGTGATCATTGAGCAGGGAAAAACGAATGAACTGCAAGTAAGCGTAAAACGTTTCGTTGCCAAAGTAACGGCTGAAACTACCGAAGATTTTGAAAACAACGTAGGTAACGCAAGAAAAGTGGATGGCGTGGAAATTGACAAAAATCTTACTTTTGCTATGGGGCAGGTGAATACGAAATTCTTCCCCTACATCCAGAAAACAAACGGAGTATATCAAGACCCCAACTACTTCGCTGAAATTATCGAAGGTAAGCTTGGGTATCAGAGTGACTTCACCAATGAATTTTATGATTTTAAAGCTAATTCGGACTGGACCTCCACAACTGATGGTGTTTTCAATAACTTTAAGTCGGTAACTACCAAAGTGGATGCTGCAGATATTAAGAACTTCAAACCGGGATACGTACTCGAAAACACGAATGCTCTTAAGAAAGAAGGTGAATTAACGTTCGCTTTCATAAAGGCTAAGTTTATCCCCGAATTTACTCATGAGTACAGTCCTGCAACAGGGATTAAGGCTATCGAAAACACGGCTAAGAAAAATGATTATTCCAAGCTTTATGTCTTTGACAACGGAGGTAATTATTATTACTTCCAGGATAAGACCCAAGCAGACTCTTACAAAAGTAGTATCGGTATTGATTACATGGTATACACAGACTGTACTTGCTTCTATATGGTATATCTGGGCGAAGATGCCAAGAATTATGCAGTGCTTAGGAACGATTACATCAAGTTGCAAATAGAAAAGGTTATGCGCTTGGGAGATCCTTACCAAGGACCGACCGACCCTATCGCTGAAAAGGGAGGTAAGGCTGCACTCCAGGTATCAATAACTGTTCAGGCTTGGAATACGACGACACAATCAGTTCAGTTAGGCGAATAAAAACAATAATAACAAACTATCGGACAAAGGCGGGCAATTGCCTACCTTTGTCTAAACTTTAAAAAGACGCTCATCCGGCAATAGGATAAATAAATTGAATAAAAAAAGATAATGAAACGATTACATTACGTCTACGGTTTTCTGTCGCTACTGGTAACGGTTGCTTTATCTTCCTGCATCCAGGACGACTTGTCGGAATGTATATCTGATAAGCGGATTTACTTCGACTATGAACAAATCTTATCTTCACAGAAAAACGGAGGTATAAACCCAGATGATATTACACGAATGAATCTGTTCATTTTCGATGAAGAAGGGCTGTTTATAAGGGAACACATAGACGAAGCGCCACGTTTGGGCAAAGAATACTTTATGACCGTCAGCGGCCTGAAAAAAGGATTCTACAAATTCGTGGCCTGGGGAAATCTTGATGAACGATACGCTTTGTCTTCCTCACTTGTGCCGGGCGAGACAAGATTCGACGACCTGAGGGTCTCTTTGAACAGCATAAAAGACGGGAAAGTAGACCAACCGGTCAAACCACTCTTCTATGCTACACATCCGGGTAATAATACAATCGAGATTCTGGAAATGTCAACACAGTTTGTGCATCTGAATCTGATTGAAGATACCTATAAAATTAATGTGGCCGTATCGGGCTTGGATTCCACCTCGGTCGCTAATCATGACTACAACATAGATATCACAGACAATAACGGAGCATACAAATTCGATAATGACTTCGCTACATGCCAAGAATTTCAGTACACGCAGCCTTGCACAGTCATGGAAGAAAACAGCGAACTGAAAGCTTCTTTAACCGTATTGCGCTTGACGGAAAAAAGGAAACCCGTACTGCGACTGATTAACAAACAAACAAATGATGTCGTTGTAGAAGACGATTTGGTTGGCCTCATCTTGGCCGCTAATGGAGCAGGCGCTTCTATCGACTTCAATAAAATACATGAGTTTGACGTTAAATACGAATTGGGTCAAACATCTTCAATAGGTATTATTATCTATATAAACGGTTGGAAGTTAATAAAACAGTCCGGCGAATTGAACTAATAACACGTAAACAAAATAAAAAGTCAAGATATGTCTCGTATTTCAAATAATGTATTATACTTCTTGTTATTATTTCTTGGAATGAACACAGGATGCGTTCAGGAGGAAACGCCTGTTCCCGTACCGCCCGCTTCCAAAGAACAAGAAATGGTAACGCTATACTTCAGGGATGCAAGCAGCGCTGCCACCCGCGCACTGAACGATAGCATAGAAAGCGTCGTCAAGGATATTGATGTGCTGATTTTCAAATCTGAGTATAGCCAATTAAAGTTCTCACAACACATAGCTGTGAGCGAAAATGATATACGTGTCGTATCCGGCGATTACACAAAAAAGGAATTTACAATAATAGTTCCTAAAGATTTCGACTACTACCGCTATGTAATAATAGCAAACGCCCACAGCGAAGTGGACGGTTATATCAAGCAGGCTTCCCCTGCCGGCCAATTAAAAGATGACCTCTTGCGGAATATAATAAGCGAAAACACAGGCCTCTGGAATACGACGCCCGGTAGCTCCGGCTTCAAACTCATCCCCATGTGGGGCGAAAGCGAAGGTGTGAGAACTACATCGCAATTAGATAAAAACGAAATAAAACTCTACCGTAGCTTAGCCAGGGTGGACGTGAAAGTGGATGAGTCCGTAGCCTTTGACTTAAAAGAAATATATGTATACAACCGTCCCTCCCGCGGACGTATCGCTCCTGACATCGCATTTTGGAACGACAGCCAGAAACGCTTCACCGCTCCTTCCCTGCCTGCCAATCTTGGTATTGTCGACAAGGCTAATAATAACAACAATGTATATAATGTCAACGGCAAGAAATTCATACAGGAAATCTATCTGTATGAAACGGAAGAAAAGTCTACCCAGGATTATATCAATGCGACATGCTTAGTCTTAGGCGGAATGTATAACGGCGCTATGAATTACTATCGCGTGGACTTTGCCGAACTCTCCGAAGCGTCGACAGGCTCGCCTGATTCGCCGAGCGGCGAATGGTGGAAAGAGGGCCCTCCTTCATCAGGTACAGGTTCGGGTGGAATGGTAGGCGCAGGCGACATCTATCACCCGCTCGTCAGGAACTATCATTACGAAATTGCTATCGTCGCCGTCAAAGGCGCAGGGTCGAACAATAGGGACAATGCCGTAAGAAGCATTAATACGCAGTTGGTCTCCGAATTTTTAACCTGGGATAACAATAACCAGAACGTAATCATAGACAATACTCCTTATACATTGACAGTAGATCCTTCCACAGCGGACTTATCGCAGCAGAATGCGACAAAGCTAATCACGCTTACAACAAGCTACCCGAATCCCAAGTGGACATTAGGGGAACCATCGGTGGACTGGTTTAAATGCAGCCTCGATGCCGCGAATAACAAAGTAACTGTCTCTCTCAATACTTCCGTTACGCTTCCGGCAAGCGGCAGCGAAGGTTATTTCAGAATCAATCTTATCGGTAACGACGGCAAACATAAAGTCGGACAGCAAATAAAAGTTACATACAAATAAATCAGTCAGTCAATGAATAAACTTGTCACCATATCGCTATTTATATCGCTTCTTACATCTCTGTTCTTCTCCTGCGTAGACGACGAAAGAATTACGGAATACGTCAAACCGACAGAACCGGCTGCAATGGATAAGAGCGTCGTGCTGACAATGCAGATACCGGGGACCTACACGCCCGTAACTTACGCCTATTCCGAAAACGACGAGAACGAAGTGCGCACCGTGGACGTGCTGGCCTTCAAAGTCGACTCCGCAGGTAACGAATCTTATTTCAAACATATCACCGTCCCTTCTCTCTCGCAGGATAACGGGAACGTGAAGATGATTCGCTTCCGTCTTGAACTCGTCGATACGCGCCTCATTGTCCTGGCTAATGTGCGCAACCTCTTTACGCAGGAACTGGAAGACCAACTGCTCACCGACGCTGCAATGGGTGGCATGACGAAGGAAAAAATAATGCAACGCTTCGTCTTCGAGATGAATGAACCTTTCGGCGTCAAACAGGAGCCCTTCCCAATGTACGGGGAGTCCGGCGTCTTGCGCTCGTCCGAAGATACCGCGGGCGATATAAAGATGATTCGTTCCATAACGCGTATTGACGTCGTGAATAGTATCCTGGACGATAAAGTGACGATCGACTCCGTCTACCTTTTCAATGCAAAGAACAAAGGCTTCGTCGCCCCGGCTTTCGACGCGAAAGGTGCAATACTCGGTACGCCGAACATGCCTGCACACGCTACGCCCCATATGGAAGCCTTCGGATACCGGTTCGTGCAAAACGCGGGAACGGTAAGCCCTGCTATGGAAAGGGAAATATATCTGACGGAAGACGGACAGGATACGGATTCTCCTACGTTGATCGTCCTCAAAATAACGCGCGACGGCAACCCTTCTTTCTACCGCGTTGATATGCGCGGCAAAGATGGTGAACTGATGCCTGTCTTGAGGAACTACCGCTATCGCCTTAATGTCGCAAAAATATTAGGCGACGGATACCCCACGGCTGAGATGGCTGCCTCGGTAATCAGGCCCTCGCTCTCGTCTACGGTAGAAACTAACGAGCTTGGCATTAGCTCAATCATCTTCAATGATCAATACAAACTGGGCGTAAGCGCAACGGACTTGCTCTTCAAGGCTGACGGCTCATGGGAGGGACAAAAGTCCGGCGAGGTATTTAACTCGCTCAAGGTGTACACTACCTACTCCGGATGGTCTGTCGAATGGGAAGGGGAAGGCTTGGACGGATGGCTGACTATCGACGGTGTGAACCTGACGGATAAAAATAGGGTCGACTTCCCTGCCTCTCGCCTGGATCTTAATATCAAAGCGACGGCAAACAAAACGGGCGCGCAGCGCTCAGGCCGGCTAAAACTTACGGCCGGAGCCTTGTCGCTAACGGTTAATATAGTACAATACAGCTAAGCATTAAACAGTGATTTATATATGAACAGGTTTTGGTTTTATTTAATAGGATTTGCTTTGTCCCTGACAGGAATACAGGCGCGGGCGCAAAAAATAATCTTCCTCAACAAAGGCGAGATGTTCGTCAAAGACTCTTTATTTATCCAGGGCGACTTCTACGCGGAGGCTAACTCCGAAGTCTTCCAGGTGGGCAAGACGGTCTTGACGGGCGACTTCCATAATAACGTCACCTCCGGCAATGTGTTCACGACCGACGCCGCGAAGAACAGCGGACGCTTTGAGTTCCGTGGAAACGCTTCGCAGCAGATCACGGGTACGGCCTTGAAGGAACGAAACATTAACTTCCCCGACGTCCTCTGCATAAACACCGTCGACGCTTCAACGACAGTGACCATGCAACCGAATATAGCCGCAACCGTCAAAAGGCTCGACATACTGAACGGACGGCTGGTCTTGGATTCCAAAACGCAGGGCGATACGGCCAGCGTCAACGCGCACCTGCTCATTGAATCCATCACAGGCAAAACTAATAACGTGCAAGTTAATCTCGCCCTGGGCGATCATTACAAAAATAAAAGGCTCGTTGGCTTTACCTCGCCTTTTGAAAAACTTTATGCGGATTATTTCTTCTTCAACTTCCTCTCCAAGCCTACGGCTAAGGGTTTGTTCGGGAACGACGGGCGACTGATAACGAATCCGCGTACCGCCCTCGCTCCGGGACAGGGGTATATCGTTGGAATGGGTATCATCCCCGAAGGGGACCCTTATTACGCTACGCAGCTCGACCCGCGTTGGGAGGATGCCAAATACAGCGCAAGGGCTAAGGATAAATTCTATTTCTCAAGGGCCGTAGCCGAACCGACGTTCTCGAAATATCTCAACGACCAAAACGCGCCGGGATACATTACCGGCGAAAAATTAATAACCTCCGACATCGCGGGAATACGCCTCGAAAAGGGATTTAACTACCTCGGTAATCCTTACATGGCTCCGCTGGATTTGTCGGACATCGTCAACGGAACGACCTCAGCCGACTGGGGCATACCTGACCGGCAGCTCAAGGAGGGCTTTTACGTCCTCTCGCAAGGACAGGGCGAGTACAAAGACGCCAAGTTTACCTTCTCGGCTTCTTACCTGATTACGCAGAAGGTGGGCTCTACTACGAACGGCTCCGCCAGCGTCGCGCCGATGCAGATGTTTATCGTTGGCTCCGAATCAATTTCTACATTGAATATCCCCGCCAAAAAACGTAAGCACGATACTAAAGCGACATTCCTTCGCAGCGCGGGGAAATACGAACCGACCGACGAATTGCTCATAGAAACAAAGGATACCGAAACAGGTGGATACGACCGCCTTTGCATCGTATTCCGCAACGACGCCTCGCTCAAATCGGACGACGCCTACGACGCGGCCAAGATATTCAACCGCTCCGGTGGCGTGAACCAGATATTCGCTCGCTCGTCGGACAACAAGGATATGACCGTCTCGGTAATCCCTCCCTCCGTCGACAAGATGACAATGTATCTCACGCCTTCCGCTACGCCGCAGACTATCGTCCTGACTGCCGACAGGATAAGTTCACTGCTCTCCGTAACCCACGTGACGCTCGAAGATACAAAGACGGGCCTAATGACCGACCTTATGCAAACCCCGTCCTATACCTTCGCCTCCTCGCCTTCCGACAGGAGCGACCGCTTCGTGATTCACTTCAACGCAAGCCCTACGGCTGCCGCTACGGCTGCGACAGGCGCACCGTCGGCGTCTTACCTGAACGGCGCGCTGCGTATATATGGATTGAACGAAAGCGACATGGGTAGCGACCTGTCTATCTTCGATATGCAAGGACGGCTCGTGCACCGCAGCGCCGTAGACGCAACCTCGCCCTGCGTAGTAAACAAACGCCTCGCGAAAGGCTTCTACATGGTCAAGAACAATAACACTGTCGTGAAATTCGCCGTCAAAGACTAAGAATGCCTCTTCCTGTAAGCGCGGCGCACAAGGTAATCCATGCCGAGCAAAACTAAAGCCAGGCTCCCTATATGCAGGTAAAAAGGCAACGCGGCAAGCTCCGGCGCCTCCCACCTGATCGTGGGGACGCCGGCATATATAAGGGCGCCGGCCAATACGCCGGCTACCGACAGCGACGACAGCGCTAACCCTAACGCCTCAAGGCGCCCGGCGCGCCTCTCCCTGCGAACCGCCTCCTCACGAACGCGGCTCATCATCCTCTCATTGAACCCAACGGGCAACGCCTCCTCCGGCATACGCCCGAAAAGGGCCCTCAACCGGTCGCTTGATTCTTCCTTACTGTTCATATTTCTTCCTCCTTTTGCGTGAGCAATATATAAAGTTTCTTCCTTGCGCGATGCAATTTGACTTTTACGTTGGCGACGGACAGCTTCGTTATCTCCGAAATCTCCTCGATACTCTTATCTTCCATATAAAAGAAAAGAACAATGGCCTGCTCCACATCCTGCAAGCGGGCAAGGGCCGCGTCAAGGGCTGTGAGGCTCGCACCTTCTTCGCCGGTCAAATCCGTCATGCTTTCCTCCGGAAAACTCTCAATCAACGCCTCGTCAAAGGCCGTGAACTCGACCCTACGCCGGCGCGTCTCCGAAATAGCCGCGTTGTAGGCGATCCTGTAAATCCAGGTCGCAAAACTGCTGTCGCCCTTAAACCCGTCAAGCCCGCGGAACGCCTTCATGAAAACGTCCTGCGCCAGCTCCTCGGCATCCTCCCTGTTACGTGTCAGCCTGAAGATAAGCGAATGAACCCGCCCGCTGTACCTCTCCAAGAGGCAAGCAAAGCCGGCGACATCCCCATTCTGCACCCGCCTGACGTAATATGTATCGGAATACTCCATCGCGCTCTATTGACGCAATTCGCAACAAAAGGTTACACGCTCCGGCTGTAACCTTTTGCGCCACATTGCGTCCATAAAGTAAGTAATAACATTTTAATACAACTCACAATGGAATTTATCATGACAATGGTAGTGGTCGCTATATGCGTCACAGGAACGTATCGTTTATTCGAACTTTACGCGCGCCGCAAAGAGCGCATGGCTCTCATCGAAAAAATCGGGGATCAATTAGACGCATCCTCCATCACCGGTAAAATTATAGGCTATAACCCGCCCGTGCAATTCAGATTCGGCGCCCTCAAGGCCAGTTGCCTGCTGATAGGTGTCGGGCTCGGCCTATTTATCGCGTTCATCATCGACATATCCGTCGCCGAGATCCAAGTCTACGATAGCCAATGGATACACGAGCGCGTACTCGGCACGCTCTACGGAGCCTCCGTCCTGCTCTTCGGCGGCATAGGCCTGCTGACAGCCTTCATCATCGAACTCAAGATGTCAAAAAAATCCGAAGAGAAAGACTGAAAGCAAAGGCAAAAAAACGCCCCGCTCCCCCGCCGCAAAGCGCCCCCCCCCGCCACTCTCAACCGGGCCTTGCACACGCGATGGGCACGGGCTGCAGGCATCCGCTGCGCCGGCGGAAATGTAGGGGCGTTTCCCGCCGGCGCGGGCGGATCCGTTCCCGCCTGCGGAAACACGAAGAGGGCGCCCACGAGGGTCGCCCCTACATTTCCGATAGCTTGGTTGCGCGCTTTTTGTTTTTTCACGCGATGGACACGGGCTGCAGGTATCCGCTGCGCCGGCGGAAATGTAGGGGCGTCCCTCGTGGCGCCCTCTTCGTCATCGACAATGTAGGGGCGTCCTCTCGCTGGCGCGGGCTTGTAGCCCGTGCCGATAGCTTGGTTGCGAAAATGTGTTTTTCCCAGGCGATGGGCACGGGCTACAAGCCCGCGCCGGCGAGAGGACGCACCCACATTGTCGACGACAAAGAGGGCGCCCACGAGGGACGCCCCTACATTTCCGCCGGCGCAGCGGATACCTGCAGCCTGAGCCCATCGCGTGAAAAAACAAAAAGTGCGCAACCAAGCTATCGGAAATGTAGGGGCGTCCCTCGTGGGCGCCCTCTTCGTGTCCAACAATGTATAGACGTCCCCCGTGGCGCAGGCGGGAA
>JAIRZN010000156.1 GCA_031267205.1 Tannerellaceae bacterium
CCTAACAACA
The DNA here is from genome assembly GCA_031267205.1 of Tannerellaceae bacterium. Lineage (GTDB taxonomy): Bacteria > Bacteroidota > Bacteroidia > Bacteroidales > Tannerellaceae > DFXE01. Next base: position 11 of record JAIRZN010000156.1, read on the forward strand.
GGCGGATAGAAAACGTATCCCTCGCCTTCGACGAAGCCGGCGATTGCCTGGTTACGCTGACTGCCGCGGGCGGGCCTTCGTACTCCTTCTCCTTCGGGGCGGACGCTTGGCGGTACGGGGAAACGGACATGGGCGGCCCCTATTTCCTCACGCCGCGTAGAAATCCCGCCGGACTGTCTCCCTTTGCGGTAGCCGGGTACGGCAGTTGGATAACAAAGGACGAACTGCGCTTGCGCCTGCTTTATCTGGAAGACTACCAGGAAGAGACCTGCGTCTGCCGCTTCGACGGCGACAGAGTGGAAATGACCGTGGGCGGCGCCAATTATAATATAACCTTGACAGGCCGCCTGCAATAAAGCGGCATGTCTTACTAATCCTATATATCATGAATAAAATGTATGTAAAAACACTGTTGGCAGGCCTCTTGGTTTGCGCCGCAAGTATGTCTCTCTCCGCCCAAAATACCGCCACCCGCCTGATTGTACGGGCTGACGATATGGGATCGTTTCACTCGGCCAATGTGGCGTCGATCGACTGTTACAAGAATGGTATCGAGGCCTCTATCGAACTGATGGTCGTCACGCCCTGGTTTCCCGAAGCGGCGAAAATGTTACGTGAAAACCCCGGCCTTGACGTCGGGCTTCACCTTGTTATCACCAGCGAATGGGACAATATGAAATGGCGTCCGCTGACTCAATGCCCCAGCCTGACGGACGCGGACGGCTACTTCTACCCTATGATGTCGCCCAATCCGGCCTATCCGGGGCAATCAATATCCGAAATAAAGTGGAACATCGCCGAGATAGAAAAAGAGTTTCGCGCACAGATCGAGCTGTCGCTGAGGAACGTTCCGCAGATAAGTCATATCACGGGCCACATGTTCTCTACCGGCTTCGACAAGGATGTCGTCATCTTAGTGCGCCGTCTGGCAGAGGAATATAATATCCCCGTTGTCGACAACACGCTTGCGCCCGAACAGTATGGCTTCTCCCATATCGGTTATGATGGCCCGAAGAATACTCCGGCAGAGAAGGAGGCGTCTTTCATCCGCGCCATCAATAAATTAGAAGCGGGCAAAACGTATATGTTCCTTGATCATCCGGCTTACAACGACAGCGAGATGCAGACCGTCGGCCATACGGGATATGAGGACGTAGCCGCAGACCGCCAGGGCGTCGTCGATCTGTTTACCTCCGCAAAGGTCAGGCAGGCGATACAGGAAAAGGGCATCGAACTTATCAATTACAACGATCTCCTCAAGGCTCTGCCGCGCACTTCGCCCGCTGCCGAAAAGGTCGACGCAAAGGCTGTTCCCAAATACTTGGAGGCTGTCGAAAAGGCAGGGCAGGACCTGCACAGCCTAATGATCCTGAGGCACGGCAATGTTGTAGCCGAACAATGGTTCGGTGATAACGCCGCCGACAAGCCTCACGCGCTACACTCGGTGAGCAAGACCTTTACGGCTACGGCCGTAGGTTTCGCCGTGAATGAAGGAAAGCTCAAGGTGACGGACAAGGTCATATCCTTCTTCCCCGACAAACTGCCCGCCGAAGTGAGCGATAACCTGAAAGAACTCGAAGTGCGCCACCTGCTCACCATGTCTTCCGGTCACGACGTCGAACCGGGTAACATACGCAATGCTCCCGACGCCGACTGGGCCGAGGGATTCCTCGCGGCGCCCTTTACGCACAAGCCGGGTACTTTCTTCGTATACAACAGCCTCGGCACCTACATGCTCTCGGCCATCGTGCAGAAGGTGACGGGCGAAAAACTTATCGACTACCTCTACCCGCGCCTTTTCCGTCCGCTCGGAATCGTCGGCGCAACCTGGGATGAGAGTCCGCAGGGCATTAATACCGGAGGTTGGGGACTGTTTCTCAAGACTGAAGACCTGGCCAAGATGGGGCAGTTCATTCTTCGGAAAGGCCAGTGGAACGGCAAACAACTACTGCCGCCGGAATGGTTCGACGAAGCGACCTCCTCGCACATCGCCTCCCTCCCCGCAGGCCGTCGCCCCGAACAGGTCAACGCCCGGACAAGGGAAAAGGATTGGCTTCAAGGCTACGGCTACCAAATGTGGCGCAGCCGTCATAACTCCTTCCGCGCCGACGGAGCTTACGGGCAGTTCATACTTATATTGCCCGAAAAGGACGCCGTCATCGTCACCACTGCCAACATTACCGACATGCAAGGCGAGCTTGACCTGATATGGAAGCATCTCCTGCCTGCGCTGAAATAATTGCCGTTATTAATTTATTATGAGCGACTTTATAAGACAAAACAGGATAGCGGTGTGGTTACTTGTGACCATACTCGCCTTCCCTTTGGCTGTAAAGTCCGCTCATATACATCATTACGAAGACAACGCCAAGACGTCGTCGCACCATCATTCCTGCGACGACTGCCTCATCTGTCACTTTGAGCTATATGCTTACACCGAAACCGTCTCTTCCGGCATAACGCCGCAACTTACGCCCATACCTTTCACTCCCGCGCCTGTGCAGGAGAAAATCCATACCTCGCCCGCCACCTCCCATTCCCCCCGCGCACCTCCCGTCGCGCAATAAACCTATATGATTTCATTGATTGTACTTGTACGCCCGCGTAAAATGATTCGGCGGGGGTATTGTACTTGTGTGTTCGTTCCAAAATGACGCAATAAGAAGAGGGCAGGCGCAAGGCCGGCCCCCACAATGCGCTTGCCCCGGATTGTAAACTTACGCACGCTCCATAATGGAGCGCCGTAGGAGTTGTAAACTTATGCTCGACACAAAATGGCGTGGCGGGTGGAAGGAAAGGAAGGGCGGACACACGGGTCTCCCCTACCCTACTGCATTCAGTTCCGAAAACAAACGGGCGCTAAATGTACGGCAAACCTTGCGCCGCCCCCTGCACGGCGCAAAAGCATAGTATAAATGAAGATTAAAGAAACATGTTTGCAATAAGATTTATTTCGGCAATGTGCATCCTTGCGCCCGTATGGGCTGCGTATGCGCAGGAAACGAATACGGATACGGTGACGAAGACCGTCAACCTCCGTGATGTGGTCGTGAGCGGCGAGCCTTACCGCAAGGCTGTTGCGCGCGCTTCGGCTTTGCCTTTAGAGATTGCCGGAGAGCGGTTTCTTGAGCGGAATTTCACGGGAAACCTGACGCAGACGCTCGGACGCTTGCCGGGAATACATTCGATGGATATAGGTTCGGGATTCTCCAAGCCGATGATACGCGCCATGGGATTCAATCGTATTTCCGTGACGGATAACGGCGTCAAACACGAGGGCCAACAATGGGGAGCCGATCACGGCCTTGAGATAGACGCCTTCGGAGCCGGCCGGATAACCGTTCGCAAAGGCCCGGCCTCGCTGCTTTACGGAAGCGATGCTATGGGTGGAGCGATAGAGATAAGCCAGCCGCCGGCGCCTGTGGAGGATACGGCCTTCGGCGAGGTGGTCGCGCTCGGCAAGTCGGTCAACGAGACTCTGGGAGGCTCCGTCATGCTGGGCGTCAAACGCGGCGCATGGTATGTCCGGCTACGCTATTCGGAACAGCGTTTTGCCGACTATCGCATACCGGCCGACACGATTGTTTACCTGACGCAGCGTATGCCGGTGCACAACCGCAGGCTCAAGAACACGGCCGGCCTCGAACGCGACGCTTCGCTGTATGCCGAGTATCGCAAGGGGGCCTATACGTCGACCTATACCGTCGGTAATGCGTTCCAGAAGACGGGCTTCTTCCCCGGCGCGCACGGTATACCCGACATATCGCGGCTCGGCGACGACGGCAGCTTCCGCAACATCGACTTGCCTTACAGCCGTGTGAATCACCTCAAGGCGGCTTCGCGACAGCAGTACGCCTTCGGTAACGGCGCTGTATGGCTCGATGCCGGATACCAGCGTAACGACCGCGAGGAGTGGAGCCTTTTTCACACTCATTACGCCGCTCAGACGGCTCCCGAAACGGATCCAGACCGTGAGCTTGCCTTTGTGCTCGATACGTACAGCGCATCGGCAAGGCTCAGGCTGTTTCCCTCGACCGTCATAGAGCATACGGCCGGGCTGGACGTGCAGTATCAACATAATCGCATCGGCGGATATTCCTTCCTGCTGCCGGAGTACGCTCGCTTCACTGCGGGCGCGCTATGGCTGACGTCCTTCCGGCCTAACGAGGCCCTGACGTTAAGCGGCGGCCTGCGCTACGACTATGGACGGTTGCGCAGCGAGGCATTCGCCGATCCTTATCTTGAAGCTTACCTTCGCGAGCGCGGATACACGGGCGAAAGCCTCGAAGCATACCGTTGGCGGAGTTATCCGGCCTTACGCAGCTTCGGGAACGTTTCCGGCTCGGCAGGCATGGTGTGGACGCAGGGAGAGGCGCATCAGTTCAAGGCCAATATCGGGCGGAGCTTCCGTTTGCCGGGCGCAAATGAGCTGGCCTCTAACGGCGTGCATCACGGCGCTTTCCGCCACGAACAGGGCGAGCCGTCGCTGTCGCCCGAACAGGGCTGGCAGTTGGACGTCGCCTATACGTATGAGGCTAACGGACTGACGCTCTCGGTATCGCCCTTTGCCGCACGGTTCGACAACTACATCTACCTCAAGCCGACGGGCGAATGGTCGGCGTTGCCTCATGCGGGGCAGATTTACCGTTACACGGGTGTCGAAGCGGTTTTTGCAGGAGCGGAGGCCTCGCTGTCGGTCGATTTCCTGAGGCGTTTCAGGTACGAGCTTGCGGCTGAATATGTGTACACGTATAATGTGGACGAACGTGTCCCGCTGAGCTTTTCGCCTCCCGCCTCGATGCGCAACGTGCTGTCGTGGGCTGCGGAAAAGTTCGGCGCATATGCCGAGCTACAAAGCATAGCCGCCCAACATCGCGTCGCCCGTAACGAAGACCCTACTCCCGGAGCGCATTTGCTGCACGCCGGGGCAAACCTTTCCATAGAGATATGCGGACAGAGGGCGGAGCTTACGTTCGCCGTCCGCAATCTGACGGACAGGGCTTTTTATAATCACCTGAGTTTTTACCGGAAAGTGGAAATCCCGGAGCCGGGACGAAGCTTCCAACTTATAATTAAAATACCTTTTAAAAACAACTTACAATGAGAACAAATAATTTCATATCTATCCTTTGCCTTGCGGCAATTTCCGTGTTTACGTATGTCTCCTGCGAAAGCGGCGACACGACCAAGCCCGTTATCAACCTGATTGAACCCGCCCAGGACGACGTCCTGGAGATCGGCGAAAGCGTACACTTCGAGATGGAAGTGTCGGACAACGACCAACTGCGCGAGTACAAAGTCGAAATACACAGCAACTTCGACCATCATACCCACGCCACCCTCCGCGCCGACGAAGGCGAGACCGTCGACTTCTTCTACGAAAATACCTGGAGCGACATTTCGGGAAAGAAGAACGCGACTGT
>JAIRZN010000175.1 GCA_031267205.1 Tannerellaceae bacterium
CATACCTTCCGATAGTACGCCCCTGAGCTTGCGCGGTTCCAGGTTGGCTACGAAGCAGACTTGTTTGCCCGTCAGGTCTTCGGGGCGGTAAGAATGGGCGACGCCCGATATTATGGTGCGTTTGCAAAGTCCATCGTCGATGTGGAACTGCAGGAGCTTGTCCGCCTTGGGGACTTTCACACATTCCAGCACTGTGCCGACGCGGAGATCGAGTTTGGCGAAGTCGTCGATAGCGATTGCCTCGCGTACCGGTTTAGCCTTGTAGTCCCCTGCTTCATTGGCCTTCTTTCTGTCTTCCAGCTTCTGCACTTGCGCTTGTATGACATCGTCTTCTATCTTTTCAAACAGCAGTTCCGCCTTGCCCAACCTGTGTCCCGGCGTTAAAAGGTCTACGGCTCCGAGGCGGTTCCATCCGAAGGGCGCTGCATTCAGCATTTTAAGCAGTCTTCCCATGGCGACAGGCAGGAAAGGTTCGAACACTATTGAAATGTTAGCCGTTATCTGAAGGGCGATGTTCATCACGGTTGATACGCGCGGCATATCGGTTGCGGCAAGTTTCCAGGGTTCCGTATCTGCCAGAAACTTATTGCCTGTTCGCGCCAGGTTCATCGCCTCCTTCTGCGCATCGCGAAAGTGATACGTGTCAAGCAAGCGTTCCACAGCGGCTTTGACGCCTGCAATTTCGTTCAGCGTCTCCCGGTCGTAATCCGTAAGTCCGGTTACGGCAGGCGTCATGCCGTCGAAATACTTTCCTGTGAGTATCAGGGCCCGGTTGACGAAGTTACCAAGCACGGCGACCAGTTCGTTATTGTTACGTGCCTGGAAATCCTTCCATGTAAAGTCATTGTCCTTCGTCTCCGGGGCATTGGCGGTGAGCACGTAGCGCAGCACGTCCTCTTTGCCCGGCAACTCTTTGAGATATTCATGCAGCCATACCGCCCAGTTCTTTGAAGTTGAAATCTTGTTGCCTTCGAGGTTGAGGAATTCGTTTGCCGGGACATTTTCCGGCAGGTTGTAACCGCCGTCAGCCTTCAGCATGGAAGGGAAGACGATACAGTGGAAGACGATATTATCCTTGCCTATGAAGTGTACGATCTTCGTTTCGGGGTCTTTCCACCATTTCTCCCAAGTATCGGGACATAGCTCTTTGGTGTTTGAGATGTATCCGATGGGTGCATCAAACCATACGTACAGCACCTTGCCTTCGGCGCCTTCGACGGGCACGGGGATACCCCAGTCTAAGTCGCGGCTCACCGCTCTGGGTTGCAATCCCATGTCGAGCCAGCTTTTGCACTGCCCGTACACGTTAGGCTTCCACTCTTGATGCCCGTCCAGTATCCATTCGCGCAGAAAGGGGTCGTAACGGTCTAAAGGAAGATACCAATGCTTCGTTTCCTTCATAACGGGAACGCTGCCGCTTATGGCCGACTTCGGCTCTATAAGGTCGGTAGGGCTAAGGGTAGCGCCGCAAGTTTCGCACTGGTCTCCGTAAGCTTTGTCATTGCCGCAATGTGGACAGGCGCCGGTGATATAACGGTCGGCAAGAAACTGCCGGGCTTCGTTGTCGTAATACTGTTCGCTTGTTTTTTCAATAAAAGCCCCCTTGTCGTATAGGGTGCGGAAGAAAGCCGAAGCCATCTCGCGGTGCGTCTTTGACGTGGTACGCGAATAAATATCGAACGTGATGCCGAAATCCTCGAACGATTTCTTGATAAGGCCATGATAGCGGTCTACAATATCCTGCGGACCGACCCCTTCCTTGCGAGCGAGGATAGTGATAGGCACGCCATGCTCGTCGGAGCCGCCTATCATCAGTACATCCTCCCCTTTGAGGCGCAGGTAACGCGCATAAATATCGGCAGGCACATACACGCCCGCCAGATGACCGATATGCACCGGCCCGTTAGCGTAAGGTAAGGCGGTTGTTATTAAAGTTCTCTTGAATTGTTTTTCTCTTTCCATATTATGATTTGTTCTTTAGACGACAAAGATACATCATAATAAGAAGATTCCGCGTACAAGCGTGTGTCAGGCCAGGGTCGACACATTTAAGATTTATACTAAACTCGGTTGATATGTGAGATGCAATTTGTACCTTTGCCACAAAAAAAGAGCTACGATACAATTAAACATTAAGGCGGAAGACAGGCAAATAATTGAAAAAGGGAGATACACACAACCCCATCCGCGGGCTATTCAAAAATATGACGCATTACATTTGAAAGATTGTGGATTATCAAACAAACAGATATGCTATATATTAGGCATTCGAGATGACGCGCTGCTTTCATTTTTTAAGCAATACACAGAGGGGGGTTGACAATATTAAAAGAAATAAATTTTAATCAGCCGGAAAGTGATTGACGGGAACATTCAACTGCTATAGAGAAATATTTTGAAACACTATTAACCGACTATTTCAAAAAGCAGTCGGTTTTTCATTTGTATATTATTTATATTCATGAAATTACAAATTCGATTTTCGATTTTTAAAAAGCTACCTCCTTGTCAAAAAAGAGA
>JAIRZN010000033.1 GCA_031267205.1 Tannerellaceae bacterium
GCAGCCGATAACGCCGGGATGCGGCTTTGATGTTAAACTTGTCAATTTCTATCAGTCTACCGCTGCACGGCTTGAAGACTTTGTTATTCGCGTCCTGTGTGCGGTTTTCTATTTTGGAAAACTTATCGGCATATACAAATGAGTAAATGTTTGGTTTTCACTATATATATTTTTCATTCTGGGAAATTTTCCAATTTGTTTCGATTTTATTGTTGTATTATTTGGATGATAAATAAACAATCACTAAACTTGCAGTTAAATTAAAATAAACACAAATGAAAAACAAAACTTACACATTTGACGAAGCATACAAGGCTTCACTCGAGTATTTCACCGGCGACGAGCTTGCTGCAAAAGTTTGGGTTAACAAGTATGCACTGAAGGACGCTTTCGGCAACATATATGAAAAGTCGCCGGAAGACATGCACCGCCGTTTGGCGAAAGAAATCGCCCGCATTGAAAAAAAGTATCCAAATCCGCTAACGGAAACGGAACTATTCGACCTCCTGGATCATTTCCGCTATATCGTGCCGCAGGGAAGCCCGATGACAGGCATAGGGAACAATTTCCAGATAGCCTCGCTCTCGAACTGCTTTGTCATCGGCCTGGACGGAAACGCGGACTCTTATGGAGCCATCATACGGATTGACGAAGAACAGGTTCAACTGATGAAGCGCAGAGGAGGCGTAGGGCATGACCTGTCACACATCCGCCCGAAAGGCTCGCCGGTGAAAAACTCAGCGCTCACCTCCACAGGCCTGGCGCCTTTTATGGAACGGTATTCCAACTCAACCCGCGAAGTAGCCCAGGATGGACGCCGCGGCGCACTGATGCTGAGCGTTTCAATCAAACATCCCGACTCGGAATCGTTCATAGACGCTAAGATGACGGAAGGCAAGGTTACGGGAGCCAATGTATCCGTAAAGATCGACGACGACTTCATGAATGCCGTCATAAATGGCTCTACATACAGACAGCAATACCCCGTAGACTCCCCTAATCCGACGACAATAAAGGAGACGGACGCCGTCACACTGTGGAAGAAAATCATACACAACGCGTGGAAATCAGCAGAGCCGGGCGTCCTTTTCTGGGATACTATCATTAGGGAATCCGTCCCCGATTCGTATGCAGACTTCGGATTCCGTACCGTATCAACCAACCCGTGCGGGGAGATACCGCTATGCCCTTACGACAGTTGCCGCCTGTTGGCGATCAACCTCTATTCGTATGTCGTAAAACCTTTCACCAAAGAAGCGTATTTCGACTATGACCTGTTCAAGAAACATGCAGGCCTGGCGCAACGTATCATGGACGATATTATAGATCTGGAATCGGAGAAGATAGAAAGAATACTTGATAAGATCGACTCCGACCCTGAATCCATGGAGGTGAGAACCACCGAACGCTACCTGTGGGAGAAGATACGAAAGAAAACCCTGGAAGGACGACGCACAGGCGTAGGCATCACTGCCGAGGGCGATATGCTGGCGTCGTTGAACCTGAGATACGGAACGGAGGAGGCTACGGCTTGTGCGGAAAATATCCAGAAGGCTTTAGCTTTAGCCGCATACCGTTCATCCGTCACGATGGCCGGAGAACGTGGCGCCTTCGCGGTATACAACTCTCAACTGGAAGAAAACAATCCTTTCATCAATCGCCTGAAGGAAGCCGACGCTGAACTATACAAAGACATGACTAAGTACGGACGGCGAAATATCGCCTGCCTGACAATCGCCCCCACAGGGACGACAAGCCTTATGACGCAGACCACATCGGGCATCGAGCCGGTCTTCCTGCCGGTATACAAACGACGCCGAAAGGTTAACCCTAACGATGCCGCCGCGCGTGTAGATTTTGTGGACGAGACGGGCGACGCTTTTGAAGAGTACACCGTCTTCCACCATAAGTTTGTCACCTGGATGCTGGCTAACGGACATCCGACGTCCAAAAAATATACTCAGGAAGAGATCGACGTCTTGGTTTCCAACTCGCCGTACCATAAAGCTACCTCCAATGATGTCGACTGGCTCAATAAGGTGAAAATGCAGGGACGCATACAAAAATGGGTAGACCATTCCATAAGCGTAACTATTAACCTGCCGAACGAGGCGACGGAAGAACTGGTTGACAAACTCTATGTGGAAGCTTGGAGATGCGGATGCAAAGGTTGCACTGTCTATCGCGACGGTTCTCGCTCCGGCGTTCTTGTAGCTGCCGACAAGAAAAAGGACGACCGCATCTGCCTCGAACCTCCTGTGATCGTAGCCAAACGACCGCGTGAACTGGAAGCGGACGTCGTAAAATTCCAAAATAACAGGGAAAAATGGATTGCCTTCGTCGGACTGCTCAACGGCAAACCTTACGAGATATTCACCGGTATAGCCGACGACGACGAGGGCCTTATGCTACCAAAGAACGTATCAAAAGGGGCTATTATAAAAAGCTACGACGAAAACGGCAACAAACATTACGACTTCCAGTTCAAAAACAAACGTGGATTCAAGATGACAATCGAGGGATTGGACGGCAAGTTCAATCCTGAGTTCTGGAACTATGCTAAGCTAATCTCCGGCGTGATACGCTATGGCATGCCGATCGACCAGGTCATCAAATTAGTGCAAGGCATGGAATTGGACAATGAATCCATCAACACATGGAAGAACGGCGTAGAACGGGCGCTTAAGAAGTACTTGCCGAACGGAACGGTCGTCAAGGGTGAGAAATGCTCAAACTGCGGCCATGAAGCCCTCATATACCAGGAGGGATGCCTGATATGCACTAATTGCGGCGGCTCTAAGTGCGGGTGACAAATTATTTTTTTAATCATAGTAACGAAACATAATTTATTTAAATAACTAACGAGTATGTACAACGCAGATGAACAATTTGAAAAATTAGGGCTTGTTCTGCCCCCGGCGCCTAAACCTTTAGGCGTCTATAAACCGGCTCTTGTCGTAGACGGTAAGTTCTTGTATCTCTCCGGTCATGGGCCGGTGAAAACGGACGGGGCGCTCATTAAAGGGCGCGTCGGCAGTCAACTGACTGAAGTGGATGGAAAACTGGCGGCGAGACAGGTCGCCCTTACTATGCTGGCCACTATCAAGGCTAACTTCGGCAGCTTACACGCCGTGGGGAGGGTGATCAAAGTCTTTGGTATGGTTAATTGCACGCCGGATTACGAGCGGCATCCTTATATCATTAACGGATGCAGCGAACTCTTCGCCGCCGTATGGGGCGCTGACGACGGCGTGGGCGCGAGGAGCGCCGTGGGTATGGGATCGCTGCCCGACAATATTCCGGTGGAGATAGAAGCTATATTCGAACTACGATGACAAGTAACCTTCTACCCAGCGAATATGTTATAAGTAACATAGATTGCATTGATTCCCCGGCGTTGGTCGTCTACGAGGACATTGTGCGCGACAATATACGTAAGGCTATCGCGATAGTGGGCGACGTCGACAGGCTGCGCCCGCATGTGAAAACGCACAAAATGGAGGCCGTGTGCCGTATCATGATTGAGGAGGGTATAAAACGCTACAAATGCGCTACCATCGCCGAGGCGGAGATGCTCGCCGTCGCCGGCGCACGGGATGTGCTCCTGGCTTACCAGCCGGTGGGGCCTAAGGTGGCGCGCTTAAGGAAGTTGACGGAAACTTTCCCGCGGACTGTCTTCTCTTGCTTGGTGGACAATGCGGACAGCCTTGGCTTCATCAACAGGGCTTTTGACGGGGTCGCGCCGCTTAATGTCTTCATCGACGTGAATGTGGGTATGAACCGCACGGGCGCCGGCGTCGCAACTTCCCTATTGTTGGCGGAGATGATACCTTTGGCGGAGAACCTGCGTTTGGTGGGGCTTCACGGTTATGACGGGCATATACATGACAATAGTCTTTCGGCAAGAAGACAGGCGGCGGACAAGGCTTCCCTTATTCTCGACCAGGTATACTACGCTATCCGCCGCTCTCATTACTTTAGACTGACGCGCATCATCGGGGGGACGCCTACTTTTCCGATTCACGCTCTCCGGCCCGACGTGGAGTGCAGCCCGGGTACGTTCGTCTTCTGGGACGCGGGTTACGCGCGGGCCTATCTTGAGATGCCCTTCCGGTACGCTGCTATGGTAATCGGCAGAGTTGTCTCGCATGCTGACGGGAACAGGATGTGCGTTGATATTGGGTACAAGTCCGTCGCTTCCGAAAATCCTTTGCCGCGGATATACTTCCTGAACGATCCCACTATCTTCCCGCTCGAGCACAGCGAAGAGCATCTGATGGTCGATGCGGGCTGCCGCGGGATTTTTCCGATAGGCACAGTCCTTTACGGAGTTCCAACACATATTTGCCCGACCGTCGCTTTGTACGAGAAGGCGTTTGTCGTTCGCAACAACTTATTTTTAGACACTTGGCCGGTCACGGCAAGAAATCGTTTCTTAAACATTTAATTATACAGCAGATGATAACAGATAAACTATTTATCGTAGATGCACACCTCGACCTTAGCATGAACGCTATGGAATGGAACCGCGACTTGCGCATACCTATCGAGGATCTCAACCGACGGGAGGCTTCTTTGACGGACAAACCTGATCGTGGTCACGCAACCGTTTCCTTCGGCGAATTACACAAGGGACGCATCGGCCTTGTCGTTGCGACGCAGATAGCGCGCTATGCCGGGCCCGGAAGCTCGCTCCAGGGGTGGATGTCGCCCGAACAGGCTTGGGCGCAGACGCAGGGACAGTTAGCCTGGTACCGGACAATGGAGGAGGCCGGCCTGATGAGAATGATAAAAAATGGCGACGAGCTTGACGCGCACCTTGACTTGTGGATGGGTAACAATCCGTCGGACAATAAACCTATCGGCTTCCTGCTTAGTCTCGAAGGCGCCGATTCGCTTGTCTCCTTAGATTATCTTGAAAGAGCCTACGAATACGGATTGAGAGCCGTTGGCCCGGCGCATTACGGCCCCGGACGCTATGCTAACGGCACCGATTCGTCGGGACGGCTTAACGCGGACGGGCAGGCCTTGTTGAAAAAAATGGAAGAGCTTAACATGATCCTTGATGTCTCGCACCTTAATGACGACGCCTTTTGGCACGCGCTCGAGCTCTATCACGGGCCGCTTTGGGCAAGCCATAGCAATTGCCGGGCTCTCGTCGATCATAACCGGCAGCTCAGCGACGATATGATACTCGCCCTCATTGAGCGCGACGCCGTCATTGGCGTGGCTTTGGATGCCTGGATGTTGACGCCGGGCTGGCAGAGGGGCGTCTCCCTCCCGCGTGCGACGAACTGCAGCCTGAGGGCTGTGGCCGATAATATAGATCATATCTGCCAGTTAGCGGGCAATTCGCAGTGTGTCGCTATCGGTAGCGACCTCGACGGGGCGTTCGGAACGGAGCAATGTCCTTACGAAGTCCGGAAAATCTCCGATATACATAAGCTTTTTGATATACTTAGGAAGAGGGGCTACGAGCGCGACGACATAGAGGCTGTCGCCAACGGCAACATGATTGCCTTCCTGCGCCTGTCCATGTAACAGATGCCTGAAGGATGGGCGGCGGCTTCTCGGTTGTGCGGCTTAACGCAACCGGAGGACGTCGCCTTCCACAGGTACGTATTCCTCGCTTTTCTTGTTCAGTTTGTAGAGATTTTTTACCCTCATACCATATTTCTGCGAGATGCTATGCATTGATTCGCCTATCTGCACCACGTGGTCGTAGTCGGGCTTCGCAGCTTTTGTCTTCTTCTTCTCAAGGTATATAATGTCGCCTTTCCGCAGGGGGAAATCCTCAGGCATTTCGTTGAACAGCATTATCTCGTCGACGGTCAAGCCGGTATCTTCCACGAGGCGGCCGAAATTATCGTCGTCGACAGCATAGATGTAATCCAGTCCGCCCGTGTTTTGCACCGGACGCTTGACGATGAACGGCGGCTGCTTTTCTTTCTTAGCCTTCTTCTTGACTGCCGACTTCTCCGCCTTCGCTTCCTTCATCGCAGCCTTGCCCCCGTCGTAGCGGTAAAGTTGGTAATCCTCAATCAATTTAATCAGCCGGTTCGCGTAAGCGGGATCGGTCGCGTAGCCCGATTGCTGCAAGCCTTTGGCCCAGCCGCGATAGTCTTTGGGGTTTAGGTTGAATAAATTAGCATATCTCGGCCGCCCCGCGAGAAATAGCGAATGATCCTCGTAGGAATCCCCTACGCTGTTGTATTTGCGGAAGCACTCGTTCTTAGCATCGTCGTCGAAATAAACTTTGCCGCCGCGCCATTCCGTGTTGCACTTGATACCGAAGTGGTTGTTCGATTTCCTGGCGAGTTCGCTCCGGCCCGCCCCCGATTCCAGCAAACCCTGCGCGAGAGTGATGCTGGCCGGTACGCCGTGCTTTTCCTCTTGAGCGACGGCCATGGCGGAGTATTGTTTGACATATTCCGCGTAGGCGGGGTTATTCGACTGGGCTTTGCACAGGATATGCGCCCAAAGCAGCATC
>JAIRZN010000149.1 GCA_031267205.1 Tannerellaceae bacterium
AAAAAAAAAAGAGAGTACTTTCACAAGCGCCCTCTTTCACTCAAATATGATTTTCTACTTCTATCTCTCGGGTGAAAGATGGGGTTCGAACCCACGACCCTTGGAACCACAATCCAATGCTCTAACCAACTGAGCTACAATCACCGTATAATGCCTTTCGGGCGTGAAATTTTCAAGACGGTTGCAAAGATAGGCGTTTTCTTTTATTATCCAAATTCGGGGCTGCAAAAAATCGGGCTTTCTTAGCTGTAAATGCTCTTTTTGGCTGCGAGCAAGGTGTTTCGCATCAATGAGAGGATGGTCATGGGCCCTACTCCGAAGGGGACGGGGGTGATGTAGGAGCATTTGGGGGATACTTCGTCGAATTTCACGTCTCCCGTCAGCTTATAACCGCTTTTGGAGGCGCTGCTGGGCATTCGCGTCGTACCTACGTCGATAACTACGGCCCCTTCCTTTACCATATCCGCCTTCAGGAATTCGGGTACGCCCAGTGCGACAATGATAATATCGGCCCTGGAGCACATATCTTTAAGGTTTTCCGAGCGGCTGTGGCATACCGTCACGGTACAGTCTCCCGGATACGTTTTTTGCATCATCAGCATCGCCATTGGCTTGCCTACTATATTACTGCGCCCGAGGACTACGCAGTGCTTGCCCTTTGTTTCGATCTCATACCGTTTCAATAGCTCAAGAATACCCGCCGGAGTGGCCGAGACGAAACAAGGCAGGCCTATCGACATGCGCCCTACGTTGACGGGGTGAAAGCCGTCCACGTCCTTACGATAGTCGATGGCTTCGATAATTTTCTGCTCCGATACATGTTGCGGCAGGGGGAGTTGTACGATAAAACCGTCAATATCCTCATCCCGGTTCATACGTTCGACGCAGTCCAGCAGTTCGTCTTCGGTCACATCATCCTCGTATCGTGTCAGCGAAGATTTGAATCCCAGCTCTTCGCAGGTACGCACTTTGTTGGCGACATACGTTTCGCTCCCCCCGTTGTGCCCTACCAGTACGGCAGCCAGGTGTGGTATCTTCCCGCCTTCCAGACGTATTTGTAATACTTCTTCCGCTATTTCCTTTTTCATCAGGGCTGCGATAGCCCTTCCGTCTATTAATTGCATGCTTTATCTTTTGAATGGGGTAATTTTTTTATTGAACGAAGGCAATTTATTCATTCCGGGTTTAGCCGTCGCTACGGTACGCATCATTTTGCGTATTTCTTCAAACTGTTTGATAAGTTTATTCACGTCCTGGATACCTGTGCCGCTGCCCATGGCTATACGCTGCCGGCGCGAGCTGTTGAGGAGAGCAGGATTGCTGCGTTCGGCCGGAGTCATGGAATGAATGATTGCTTCAATGTTCTTAAAGGCGTTTTCATCGATGTCTACGCCATTCAGCATCTTGCCGACGCCCGGTATCATAGAAGCTAAGTCCTTAAGGTTGCCCATCTTCTTAACTTGGCTAATCTGGGCGATGAAATCGTTGAAATCAAACTGATTCTTCATTAATTTCTTCTGTAAGCGCCTGGCTTCCTCATCAGTGTATTGCTCTTGGGCCCGTTCTACGAAAGAGACAATGTCTCCCATACCCAAGATGCGATTTGCCATACGTTGAGGGTGAAAAACATCCAGGGCGTCCATCTTTTCGCCTGTTCCTACGAATTTAATCGGCTTATCTACCACAGTGCGTATCGAGAGCGCCGCCCCCCCGCGTGTATCGCCGTCAAGCTTGGTAAGCACTACCCCGTCGAAATTCAGGCGTTCGTTAAATTCTTTGGCGGTATTAACGGCGTCCTGTCCTGTCATAGCATCTACGACAAAGAGTATTTCACCCGGATGTACAGCCGTTTTGATGGCGGCTATTTCCTGCATCATCTGTTCGTCGATAGCCAGGCGTCCGGCGGTGTCTATGATAACTAAATCATAGCCTTTGAGGCGGGCTTCCTTCACGGCGTTTTGCGCAATAAGCACAGGGTTAGTGTTTCCAGGCTCGGAGTATACGGGGATTCCAATCTGTCCGCCCAGGACGTGCAACTGTTCGATAGCAGCCGGTCGATAGACGTCGCAGGCTACTAAGAGAGGTTTTTTCCCCTTTTTTGTTTTCAACAGGAGGGCTAACTTTCCGGAGAACGTAGTTTTCCCCGAACCCTGCAAGCCCGACATAAGGATAATAGCCGGCGAGGCCTTCAGGTTGATGTCCATAGCTATGCCACCCATCAATTGCACCAATTCATCGTGCACAATCTTCACCATCAACTGTCCCGGCTTCACGGCTTTGAGCACATCCTGGCCTAAAGCCTTCGCCTTTACGGTATCGGTAAATTGTTTGGCTACTTTATAATTAACGTCGGCGTCCAATAATGCCTTCCGTACATCCTTGAGGGTTTCCGCTACGTTTATTTCCGTGATCCGTCCTTCCCCTTTCAATAATTTGAACGATTTGTCTAACCTTTCGCTTAAATTTTCAAACATATAATATAATGTATTATTTATTATCTGTGAATCAATTCACAAAGGTACGTAAAATAATATAACTATCATGTCTGCGATAGAGGAGAAGGAATAGTTTGCGCCTGTGCTGTACAGGGAGAGAAATTCATACCTACCATTTCATCTGATATGCAAAACAAAGGAAATCCGAAGCTACCGCATTTTTTTTGTGTTTTTCATGTGCGACCATCCCTTCTCAGCTCACGGAATGACGAAAAGAGCCGTCACGGCGTTAAAAATACATAAAAGGCATGTTAAAGTCGCATTTTACCGAAAAAAAAACTGACAAAGCGCGATTTATTCGAAATAAAGAATTTATATTTGCGGCAGATAGCGTAAGAGATTTGGGTTTTCTCTGAAAACAGAATCGAATACTCTATTTAAAAGTGTTATTTATTTTGTTTACGTTCGTTTGGGTACTTTGGGTTTTAATAGGTTTTGATAGGTTTTTAGCCTTTAAGGTTTTGAAAAGTTTGTTAGGTTTATCTTGTTATAGAAAATTTGTTTCAAACGCCGATTATATAGAACCAATAACTATACTGTTTTCTTCTCGCGAAGAATATAGTATAGTTATTTTTTTATGTAAGTAAACTAACCATGACAGGGGGAACAAAGGCTTACGGTATAATCTGCGAATGAATAATTAAGTAATCAAAGTCCATATCAAACTCTGCTGGTGTAGCCTGTTGTTTTGAATAACACACGTTACCTTAATGTCCTTTTAGTGTAACGTATGTCATTCTGATTGCTGTTATTTTATGCTTTTAAGCATGTTGGAGGGCGTTATTCTATGTTTTTACGCACGTCGGAGAGATATGTTTTCATCGCGGAAGAGTCTTTTTTTTCTATGATTTCCTGTAACTTCAACAGCTCCTCCTGTATGCGTTGCATCTGTTTTGGGGTACGTGGGTTGAAGAGTATCTCCGTCAAGAGGTAGTCGTCTTCGGACAATAGACCGCGGGCGATTTTCATGTGTCGCTTGAAGGTTGTACCGGGGGCGTCCTGATGTTCCATCGTTGCGGCAAAAACCAAAGTAGAGGCAAACGGGATTCCTAACGAATAGGCGACCACGCGGTCGTGCTCTTCAAAGGAATATTCAAAAATGTTCAGTTTTAACCGGGCATACAGATCTTTGAAAAATACTTTCCCCAAATGATCGGATTCGGAAATGATGATCGTATTTTCCTTTTCCAGGCTGCCAAGGTTGGCGAATGTGGGTCCAAACATAGGATGGGTAGAGACATAAGGAAATCCGCAGGAACCGTAAAACTCCTTCAGGTTGGTTTTCACGGAGGCTATATCGGATATTATGCATTTAGGAGGCAGGTATGGTATCACTGAGGAAAACGCATCAAGGGTACGATTCAACGTGACGCAGTTTATTACCATGTCGGGGGCAAATTCCGCTATCTCGCACGGTTGCTGCAAACGTAGCGCATTATAAATAAAGCGCATCCTGCGGGGATTACTTTCCAATACGGCCACTTCATGCTCGAAACTCAGCAAATCGGTAAAGAAGGAGCCCATCTTTCCGGCGCCTAACACAAGTATCTTCATTCTTCGTCTCCCATTATAATCATCTGCTGGCGGACAGATTCTTCGTGTATTTTTTTCAATATCTCCCTTGTGAAGTCGGTGTTGAGGTCCATCGCTTCTCCCATGCTTGAACGTTTTTCCAAGATCTCGCTATAACGGGGGGATTGGAGTACCGGCATATTGTGCTCCTTTTTATAAACGCCTATCTCGCGGGATATGCGCATTCGCTTTGCGAGGAGCTCGAGCAGTTGCTCGTCTACCTGGTCGATCTGGCGGCGCAGCTCGGATAGATTCTCCGTCGTCTGTATTTCTTCGCGAATTACGAGCAGGTTAAGGACATAATCGAGAACATCGGGCGTGATTTGCTGTTCTTTGTCGCTCCAGGCGGCGTCGGGGTTACAGTGGGATTCTATGATGAGGCCATCGAAACTTAAATCCATCGCCTGTTGCGAGAGCGGAGCTATAAGTTCGCGCTTCCCGCCGATATGGCTTGGGTCGCAGATAATAGGTAGTTCAGGCATACGACGGCGCAGTTCTATCGGAATATGCCATAGCGGGAGGTTGCGGTATATTTTCTTGTCATACGAACTAAATCCCCGGTGTACAACGCCTATCCGGCATATGCCTGCGCCGTATATGCGCTGGATGGCGCCTATCCATAGCTCCAAATCGGGGTTTACGGGATTCTTTATCAGAACCGGAATGTCAACGCCTTTAAGCGCATCTGCGATTTCCTGGACGGCAAAGGGGTTTACGGTTGTACGGGCGCCTATCCATAATACATCTATGCCTGCCTTTAGGGCTTCAAAAACGTGGTCGCGCGTGGCTACCTCGGTTGCCGTGTACATTCCGGTTTCCTTTTTTACGCGCTTCAACCACTGAAGGCCTATCTCCCCCACCCCTTCGAAGCCTCCGGGTTTGGTTCGCGGCTTCCATATGCCGGCGCGGAATATCTTTATTCCTTTGTCGGCTATGCTGCGGGCGGTTTGCATGACCTGTTCTTCGGATTCGGCGCTACAGGGGCCGGTTATGATCAGCGGCCGTTGAGTGTCTACTCCCGGCAGGTCGATGGGTTTTATTTTCATTTCCATATACATTAATATATACTGTTTGTTATTGATTGAGTTTTTGTATCCTTTGCAGAGCTTCCGACAGGGTGTCGTTGGGGCGGCACAGCGAGATGCGCATGTAGCGGTCGCCGTTACTCCCGAAGATGTGTCCGGGGGTGATAAATACGCCGGCCTCGTACAATAGCTTGTCCGAAAGGGCTTCGGCGCTGCCGGCTTCAGCCGGTATCTTGCCCCAGAGGAAGAGGCCGGCCTGCTTACCGTCATGGCTGCAACCGATGGCTTGCATTATGGCGGCGGCCTTGTCACGACGGCTGCGGTAGACTTCGTTCATCCTGTCGTACCATTCCTTACCTGCTCCCAGAGCGGCGACGGCGGCGTATTGCATGGGTTTGAACTGCCCTGAGTCGACGTTGCTCTTTACCTTTAATATCCATTCTACAAAACGGGCGTTCGAGGCCAGCATCGCCATACGCCAGCCCGGCATATTGTGCGACTTGCTGAGCGAATTCATTTCTATGCATACGTCCTTCGCTCCGGGTGCGCTCAGGATGCTCAGCGGTCTATCGTTAAGGATGAAGCTGTATGGATTATCATTTACGATGACGATGCCGTGGCGGTGGCCGAAATCGACTAAGCTTTCAAAAACCGACTCGTTTGCGACGGCCCCTGTCGGCATATTGGGATAATTTACCCACATCAGCTTGACGCCGGACAAGTCCGCCTTCTCGATGGCGGCGAGATTGGGGCGCCAGCCGTTTTCTTCCTCCAGGTCGTATTCCAGGATATGTGCGCCGAGCAGACGGCTTACCGAACTGTACGTGGGGTATCCGGGATTTGGAACCAGGACGCCGTCGCCGGGGTTAAGGAAGGCCATGGATATGTGAAGTATACCTTCCTTCGATCCTATGAGCGGCTGTATTTCGCAGGCTGGATTAGTCTCAACATTGTACCAGGTTTTATACCAAGCTGAGAACGCATTCCGTAGCTCCGGGATACCGGTGTAGGGCTGGTAACCGTGCTCGTCGGGACTAAGCGAATGTTCGCGGAGCGATGCGATTGTCTCTTTCGACGGAGGAAGGTCGGGGCTTCCTATGCCGAGGTTTATTACTTGCCGGCCTGAGGCGTTGATGGTAGCTATTTCCTTCTGCTTGCGCGAAAAATAATATTCGCCTACGCTGTCTAAGCGTTTGGCGGGCGCGATATTACACGCTTTGCTGTCCTTCTGCATATTCGCCGAGTATTTTAAAATCTTTGGTCAACGGCATGACGGCGTCCAAGGCTTGCTTGTAGCGCGTGTAGTCGCCGAAGGTTAGGTTGATGTAAAACAAATATTGCCACTCGCGGCCTACTATCGGAAGCGACTGTATCTTAGTCAGGTTCATATCATAGAACGAGAGGACGGATAGTATCTGCGACAGGCTGCCGACGGCGTGCGGGAGGGCGAAGACAAGCGAGGCCTTGTTGCGGGACGTCCCGCGGAGCAGCTCGTCGGCCGTCCACGTGTCGGCGATGAAGAGGAAGCGCGTGAAATTGCGCTTGTTTGTTTCTATTCCTTCGGCTATGACTTCAAGGCCGAATATCTCCGCTGCGCGGCGGCTGCATATGGCGGCGTGGCCCTCCAGACGGTTGTCGGCTATCCATTTGGCGCTCATGGCCGTGTCTTCCTTTTCGACAATGCTTATGCGGGGCATGGCGTCGAGGAAGTCGGTGCACTGCATCAAGGCTATCGGGTGCGAATCGACTTCCTTTATCGCCTGTATCGACGAGCCGGGTAATGCGGCGAGCGAATGGGAGATGCGGAGTTTGTACTCGCCGATAATATAAAAGCCGCTCTGCCGTATCAGCTCGTGGTTTTGCAACAGGCTACCGGCGATTGTATTTTCTATCGCCATGACGCCGATTACGGACGGATCCTTCCTTATCTCCCCGACAACGTCGCGGAACGTTACGCAGCCGGTAATTTCTATCTCTTCACCGGCAAAATAATTTGTGGCTGCTATCTCGTGGTATGAACCGGATATGCCCTGAATTGCTACTCTCTTTTTCATATTTTCGCGTATGAGTTTATTTACAAAAAAAAGAAGTCCTGCTGTTGGGCAGGACTTCCTATGATTCACTAATGTTTTACTCTCGATCTACACATCAACTCCTGCTTTTACCCCTAACAAAAGTAAAAGTAATAAGAGTAATATGTAAATCCACCTTGCATTTTTACTATTCATGAAAATTCTTGCTGCAAATGTAATGCTTTTTCCGAATTAAAACCAATTTTCCCAAAAATAATGATAATCCTCCGCCGTTCGCCGCGTCTTTAGGTTATTTAGGTCGAACGTTGCGTAAAAGGCCTGCTCATGATACATTTTCCTGCCTGAAAAATGCATCGAGTAGATGAATTTCAGCTTTACCGCCGGCGTATGTATAAAGTAGATGTAGAAATCGGCCCTGTCGTAATCCGGCGAGCGGTAGAAGGCGTCGCCCCAGTATAAGTCGCCGCCGTGGTCGCCGTAATAGAGCTGCTGCGGATTACCTTTATAATATGTATTAAAAAGGCCGACGCCTTTATATTCCGCCGCCACCTCCGTGTGCAGGCCTTGGGGGCTATGCCATACGCCGGCGCCGCGGTCGCGCTCCAAGCCTAAAGTCCAGCCTATGTTGGCTTCGAGGCGGACAAAGCCTGACGCCTGCGACAGATCGACGCCTGCCGACGTCAGCGTCAGTATATTGTCATGTATAAACTCGTCGGGCGCAGGGTTTTTGCTCTTGGCGTAATGAAAGACGTAGCCGAAGTGCTGGGCGTAGAACTGCTTGTATTCATACCGGCCCGACCAGCCTACGAAGAAGGCTTCCCGCTGTGTTCGCCCCTGCAGGCCTGTCCAGTCTAACCATACGTTCGCATATTTCCGCCCTGCGGCATACTCCCAGAAGACGCCGTTCATGGCCGGACGGTAGTTCGCCACCGAATCGCGGAAGAATATACGCGGGTACCTGTCCAGGACGAGGCGGCGGGGTATGCTGCCGGCGTAGAAGCGCAGCGGCCGGCCTGCGTACTCGTAATAGGCTATGGGCGTGTACGTGCCGACGGCTTCCTCGCTTCCGTACTCGTGCAGCAGGTCGACGCCGGCGTATACGCTGTGGCGGCCGTCTATGCCGAAGCCGATTTCGGGCGTTACGTGCACGCCGGCCATTGTCTGCGGTACCTGCACCGGCGAGCCGCCGAACTCTGTATTGTCGAAGAAGGAATGTAGGCCGGCTTTCCATAAAATATCCTGGCCGTGCAGCGACGGGCTCGTCGCGAGGGTAAACGCCAACAGGCGGATTAAAAGTTTCATCTTACTCTAAAAGATTAGTTATGACGGCAAATGTAGCGAAAAAACACGTCGGCGGCCTCCTTTTACGCTATGCCGCGTATGCTGCGAATGCGTATATTTGCGCTTTACCTCTAAATGTTTTACGGATATGGAAGATTTTGTTCGGATGCTTGAGGCGAGGGGCATTAAGCCGACGGCCATACGGTTGCTCGTCTTGCGGAGCATGGCGGAGCGCGGGCAGGCGTCGAGCTTGGCCGACATGGAGGAGAGGCTGGATACGGTGGATAAGTCGACTATCTCGCGCGCTATTTCGCTTTTTCATAAAAAATTGCTGGTGCACAGCATCGACGATGGGTCGGGCTCGATTAAATACTCCGTCTGCCGCAGCGATTGCAACTGTTTGCTTGAGGATTTGCACGTGCATTTTTGTTGCTTGGGGTGTAAGAAAACGTTTTGCCTCGAAAGCCTGCCCGTTCCGTCCGTACAACTGCCCGGCGGCTTTATGCTTGAGAGCGTTAACTTTGTGTTGAAGGGGCGTTGCCCCGTTTGCAGCCGGTCAGTCCTCGCCGATTCGCCTGATTAGCTCGGCGAACAGCGCGCTCATCTTTGCGGAGGCTTCGCCGGCTGCGCGGAGGACGTCGGCGGCGTCGTTGACGAAGTCGTCCGCAAAATGGTAGCCTTCGTTCGTGATTACCGACATGCCGAAGACGCGCAAGCCGGCGTGGCGGGCCGTTATCACTTCCGGCACTGTGCTCATGCCTACCGCGTCGGCTCCGGCGCGTCCGTAGAAGGAATACTCCGCCGGCGTCTCGTAAGACGGGCCTGTAAGGCCTACGTATACTCCTTTCTTGAGGCTTATCCCGCGCTCGGCCGCAATTTCTTCGGCAAGGCGTATAAAATCGCGGTCGTAGGCTCGCGTCATGTCGGGGAAGCGTGCGCCGAGCGTTTCATCGTTCGGCCCGACGAGCGGGTTGGGCATCATATTAATGTGGTCGCGGATTATCATCAGGTCGCCTATCTTGAACGTGTTGTTGATGCCGCCGGCGGCGTTCGAGACGAGCAGGTTTTTTATCCCCAGCGCCTTCATCACGCGCACCGGGCGCGTCACTTCGCGCATCGCGTATCCCTCGTAATAATGGAAGCGTCCTTGCATGGCCAGCGTCTCGCAGCCTCCGAGGCGGCCGTATATAAGGTTGCCCTTATGCCCTGCGGCCGTTGATTGCGCAAAGTGGGGTATCTCGGCATAGGGTATGGCGACGGCGCCTTCGATGCTGTCGGCCAGGTCGCCCAGACCGCTGCCGAGTATGATGCACGTTTGCGGCCTCCCGCCGGTTATGCCGGAGATAAAGCGGGCCGATTCCTCGTACTCCTGCCTCAGGAGGGCCATATCGTCTTGTGTAGAAGCTTTGGGGGGCGTCATTTGTAGGCGTTGCTTATTATTATACTGAAGTCCATTGTAAATCCGAACATGTGGTTGCTTATGATCCTGTAATTGCTTATGCCGGCGAGGCGCATAAGCTTTTTTATCTTACGGCGCGTCAGCAGGTGCATGTAATCGCCTGCGGCCCACCGCAACGGGGTGCGGCTGATGATGGCGTCGAAGGTTTTCTTCGGCAAATAATGCAGCAGGGGCAGCCACGTATGTAGCTCGACAGGGAAGCAGCGGTTTGACGTCGTCATATAGACCGATTTGCACGTGCGGTTTAATTCCCTGAGGAAAAGCAACTGCCGCTCCTCGTCGCCGACGTGCTCTATGACGGCGTTCGACCATCCTATGTCAAACTCCTTGTCGGCGAACGGGAATATTTTGCCGTCGTAAAGCTTGACCCTGACGCCTGGGTATCGCTTCGCAAACAAGTCCGAGCCGTGCGCGCTCAGGCCTAACGCTGTTATATATGACTGTGAATAGTAGTTTTTCTCCAGGAAATTATCCGCCTCACGGTATTCCCTGTTAGTAAAGCCGACGTCTAATATTTTGGCGTCCCAGCGCGGGTTCAATTCCTTGAAGAAGCATCCGTATTTCCGCGCCCGGTTATACGCGCTTATTGATGAAGCCAGATTCATACATTAATATTATTATAAAGGTTCGCTTTGATTCATTCTTGCTCTCAATTCTTGTTTTTGTACACGGACAAGGTTCGTTTTGTTTACGGCCTCGACCGAACGCAGCAAAGATAATCTTTATTTCCATGCACGAAGCACGTTTTTGGCGGCAAACATGGTTGCTTCCCTGAAATTGTCTCTTTCGAGGCGGCAAACATGTTTTTTTCCTCGAAAGCAACTCTTTCGGGGCGGCAAACATGTTTTCCCACCTGAAAGCAACTCTTTCAGGCCGGCGAACATGTTTTCCCTCCTGCGGGAAGATTTTTCGGGGTATATACAAAAAAAATTCATTTCCCGTTGGGAAAATTGTATAAGTATAAAAAATTTACCATATTTGCAAGCAAAATAATAACCATCAAATATAAATACAAATGGCAATTAAGAGCGTTAAGAATTACAGCAGAATCGTCACCCGCTTCAGGCACGGCGAACATTATGATTTTCATGAATACATCTCCGACACGGTCGAGCCGTCGCTGGGTAGCGTCCCGGAAGTGCTGCCGGCATGGACGGCGTTCAAAACATTATTCCAGAAGGAAGACATTATCTATAAGAAGAGCGCAACATCGAACGAGACCAAGTACGTGCGCGAGGCAGCCCGCCGGCGCATAGATATATTCCAAATGTTCCACCACCGCATCGACTCGGCCAAATACAGCTTCAACGACGTAGAAAAGGACTCGGCAACGAAGCTCGGCGAGATACTCCACAATTATAAAGGCATACCTTCGGCAACGATGTCGGAAGCGAGCGCCCTTATAACAAACATGATTCAAGACCTCGCCGGAGCGCGCTACGCCACGCCGCTGGGAAAACTCGGACTGGACGCTGTCGTAAGCGAGCTTGAGAAAGCTAATAATGAGTTCAGGGAGATATACAAGGAACGCGCGCTAAACCTCGAAGCCTCCGAAATGAAGGGCACGATGAAGGGAATACGTGTGCAGGTCGATAAATCCTTCAAATTGTTCACGCAAGCGCTCGACGTAGTCTACGCCCTGGAATATATGAGCGGCAAAAAAGACATCAGCGGCGCGGGCGAGATGATCGACGGGCTAAACGCTATCATCGACCAGTTCGAGCGTATCCTGGCCCTTCGCGGAATTTCCTCAGGCAAAAAGGGCGGCAGCGATTCCGCCGACGACGAAGACACGGACGAGCCCGAAGTCGTAATACCGGAACTGACGCTATCCTCGCAAGAAGTATTAGACGGCAAGCAGATGGAAATAATACCGGTCGAACAGGATACCTTCAGGCGCGCGCTTTATCCGAGAGCCCTCGACGGCAACCTGCACCTGACGTCGCCAGGCGTCACCGACTACCCCGACTTCCCGATAACAAGCTTCAGGATGGACGGACAGACGCCCGTCGGTATCGTAATCGCGCCGCCGCAGCCGGGCCTCACATTTAACCGTCCTATATACGGCATGGGCGAATCCCGCGGCAACGCCTTCGACAAGGACGGCAACTTGCTTGCCGTCATCACCGGCATCGAATGGCCGGCCTCATACGGATCATAATCCCTGCCGGCCGAGGCCGGAAATCTTTAGCGACAAATTTGTATCGTAAGCATTTCCCGTCGTATCTTTGCGCAACAAAAATGTAACAGATGGAAGAGCTCAAGCACGAGTGCGGAATCGCTATGATCCGGCTGAAGAAGCCGTTGGAGTATTATCACCGTAAATACGGGACGTGGATGTACGGGCTGAACAAGCTCTACTTGCTGATGGAGAAACAGCATAACCGCGGACAGGAGGGCGCGGGTTTGGCCTGCGTAAAACTTGAGGCTAACGCCGGCGAAGAATATATGTTCCGAGAGCGAGCCACCGGCTCCGACGCTATAACGGAAATCTTCGCCTCGGTGCACGAACATTACAGGAATATCACGAAAGAGCAAATAAATAACCCCTTCTTCGCAAAAGAAAAACTACCCTTCGCCGGTGAACTATATATGGGACATCTGCGATACAGTACTACCGGCAAGTCCGGTATTTCTTATATACACCCCTTCCTGCGCCGCAATAACTGGCGCGCGCGTAACCTCGCTATCTGCGGCAACTTCAACCTGACGAACGTCGACGAGGTTTTCCGCGAAATAACCTCCATCGGGCAACATCCGCGCCTGTACGGCGACGCATACATCATGCTCGAACAACTTGGGCACAGATTAGACCGTGAAATAGAACGCTTGTACAAGGACTGCGAAAACGAGGGCCTCGCCGGCATGGAAATAACGCGGGCGATAGAGAATCGCGTAGACCTGTCGAATATGCTCCGCAAATGCGCGCCCTTGTGGGACGGCGGCTTCGTAATATGCGGAATCACCGGAAGCGGCGAATCATTCGCCGTGCGCGACCCCTGGGGAATACGGCCGGCCTTTTATTACGCCGACGACGAAGTCGTTGTGACAGCCTCCGAACGTCCGGTGATACAAACGGCAATGAACCTCGACGCCGCCGATATAATCGAGCTCAAACCCGGCGAAGCGCTCCTGACAGGAAAAAACGGCGACAACCGCACGGCGCAGATAATACAGTCCGAAGGAACGAAGGCCTGCTCGTTCGAGCGTATATACTTCTCGCGCGGCAGCGACGTCGATATTTACAGGGAGCGCAAGCAATTGGGCGAAAACCTCGTGCACCCGATCCTGCGGGCCGTGAATTATGATTTGGACCATACCGTCTTCTCCTTTATACCGAATACGGCCGAAGTCGCCTATTTCGGCCTCCAGGAGGGCCTGAATAATTACCTGAACCGTAAAAAGCAGGAATGGATAGCCGGCGGCGAATGTAAAAACGCCGAAGACCTCCAAAGGATACTGTCAATGCGTATACGCGCCGAGAAAGTGGCTATCAAGGACATAAAACTGCGTACCTTCATCGCCGAGGGCAACAGCCGTAACGACCTCGCCGCGCACGTCTACGACATAACCTACGGCAGCATAACGCCCGGCGTCGACAGCCTCGTAGTGATAGACGACAGCATAGTACGCGGGACGACGCTCAAGCAGAGCATAATCGGCATACTCGACAGGCTCGGCCCGAAGAAAATCGTCATCGTATCCTCGTCGCCCCAAATACGCTACCCCGATTACTACGGCATAGACATGTCGCGGATGAATGAATTCATAGCCTTCAAAGCCGCAGTCGCCCTACTCGAAGAACGCGGCCTGACGTATATAATAAAGAATGCATACAATAAAGCCAAGAAGCAGCAGACATATTACGCCGGTCAAACAATTACGAACTGCGTAAAGGAGATCTACGAGCCTTTCAACGACGACGAAATATCCGCCAAGATGGTCTCCTTGCTTACTCCCGAAACAATCAACGCGGAAGTAACAATCGTATACCAGACCCTCGAAGGCCTGCACGCCGCCTGCCCCAATCACGCCGGCGACTGGTATTTCTCCGGCGACTATCCCACGCCCGGCGGCGCGCGCATGGTCAACGACGCTTTCATCAACTTTATGGAGGAAGAATACCTCAACAAAACCGGCAAATTGATAATGACAACAGACAAATAATACAGCCATGCAGCAACCAGATAAAAAAGCGATACTGACGCTCGACGACGGGACGATCTTCGAGGGATACTCCTTCGGATACGAAAAGCAAGCGTCGGGCGAGGTAGTTTTCAACACCGCCATGACAGGCTACCCCGAAAGCCTCACCGACCCCTCGTATGCGGGACAATTAATGACGCTGACCTATCCGTTGGCCGGGAACTACGGCGTCCCGCCACAAACCTGCGGCGCCGAAGGCGTCTCTCTATTTATGGAAGGCGACCGCATATACGCCGAAGCGGTAATAGTCAGCGATTACAGCCGCGAGTACAGCCACTGGAACGCAGTAGAAAGTCTCGGCCAATGGCTGCGCCGCGAAGGTGTCCCCGGAATATGCGGCGTCGACACGCGCACGCTGACCAAGCTGTTGCGCGAACGCGGCGTCATGCGCGGTACGATAAGCATCGGCGCCGGTGCGACGCCCGTAGAGGCTGCGGATATATACGGCGATATAAATTACGTCGACCGCGTCTCTACGAAGGAGGTAATAACCTACGGCGCAGGCTTGGGAAAGAAGACGGTAATCCTCGTAGACTGCGGCGTGAAGCATAATATCATCCGTTGCCTCTTGAAACGGAATATCGCCGTCGTGCGAACGCCGTGGGACTATGATTTTACGCAACTCGACTACGACGGCGTATTTATAAGCAACGGCCCGGGCGATCCCGATACCTGCGACGCCGCCGTGAGGAACATACGCAAAGCCCTCGCCGGCGACAAGCCGATATGCGGTATATGCATGGGCAACCAGTTGCTGGCCAAAGCGGGAGGCGCGAATATATACAAGCTGAAGTACGGGCACCGCAGCCATAACCAACCCGTGCGTATGTCGGGCACAGACAGGTGTTTCATCACTTCGCAAAATCACGGATACGCCGTCGACAGCGATACGCTCGGCAATGAATGGGAGCCGCTCTTCATCAACATGAACGACGGCACCAACGAAGGCATCCGCCATAAGACAAAGCCCTTCTTCACCTCGCAGTTCCATCCCGAAGCCTGCAGCGGCCCGACAGATACGGAATTTATTTTCGACATCTTCGCCGACGCCCTGCATAGCGGCCGACTGGACTTCGCCGGCCAAACGCCCTCCGCAGGGCCGTCCCTCCCCTACCCTGCCCCGAAAATAAAAAAAGCGCTCGTGCTCGGCAGCGGAGCCTTGAAAATCGGCGAAGCGGGAGAGTTCGACTACTCAGGCTCCCAAGCCCTGAAGGCGATAAAGGAGGAAGGAATAGAAACAGTCCTGATCAACCCTAATATAGCAACGGTGCAAACGTCCGAAGGCGTGGCGGACACGGTTTACTTCCTGCCTGTGACGCCTTTCTTCGTGGAAAAGGTAATCGAGAAGGAGAAACCCGACGGGATACTGCTCGCCTTCGGCGGACAGACGGCCCTTAACTGCGGCGTGGACTTATACCGCAGCGGCGCGCTCGAAAAACATAACGTCCGCGTCCTCGGCACGCCCGTGCAGGCCATCATCGATACCGAAGACCGCGAGCTCTTTGTCCGCAAGCTGGATGAAATAAATGTCAAGACGATAAAGAGCGAGGCAGTCGGTAATATCGACGATGCGCGCCGCGCGGCCTCCGAACTCGGCTACCCTGTCATACTGCGCGCAGCATACGCCCTCGGCGGTCTCGGCTCCGGCTTTTGCGACAATGAAGGAGAGCTGACCGTGCTGGCCGAAAAAGCCTTCTCCTTCTCGCCGCAGGTTTTGGTAGAGAAAAGTCTCAAGGGCTGGAAAGAAGTGGAGTACGAAGTCGTCCGCGACCGTTTCGACAACTGCATAACCGTCTGCAACATGGAAAACTTCGATCCCTTAGGCATACACACCGGCGAGAGCATAGTGATAGCTCCATCCCAGACGCTCAGCAATTCGGAGTACCACAAACTGCGCGAGATCGCCATACGCATCATCCGTCACATCGGCATAGTGGGCGAGTGTAACGTACAGTACGCGCTCGACCCGGAAAGCGAAGACTATCGCGTGATAGAGGTCAATGCACGCCTAAGCCGCTCGTCCGCTCTGGCGTCGAAGGCTACGGGATACCCGCTGGCGTTCGTAGCCGCCAAGCTTGGGTTGGGATATGGCCTGTTTGACCTTAAGAACTCCGTAACGAAGACAACCGGAGCCTTCTTTGAACCCGCGCTCGACTACGTCGTCTGCAAGATACCGCGCTGGGATCTCGGCAAGTTCCACGGCGTAGCGCGCGAGATAGGCTCAAGCATGAAATCCGTCGGCGAGGTAATGTCAATCGGCCGCACCTTTGAGGAAGCCATACAGAAAGGCCTCCGCATGATAGGACAAGGTATGCACGGCTTCGTCGAGAATAACGAGCTGGTGATACAAGATACCGACAAGGCGCTCAACGAACCGACCGACCGCCGGATATTTGTCATCAGCAAGGCCTTCCGCAACGGCTACACTATTGATCAAGTGCACGACCTGACGAAAATCGACCGATGGTTTCTCCGCAAACTCTACAATATAATACTTACAGCTAAGGAACTCGAAAAGTCCCTCTCAATCGAAGGCTTGGACGACGCCCTTATCCGTAGGGCCAAAGAGCAAGGCTTCTCCGACTTCCAAATAGCCCGCGCCGTCCATAAGGATGAGACAGTCGACATGGAAAAAGCCGGACTCTCCGTGCGCCTCGAAAGGATAAAGCGTCGCATACTTCCGGTCGTAAGACAGATAGACACCTTAGCCGCCGAATATCCCGCCCGCACCAACTACCTGTACCTGACGTACGGCGGCATCGAAAACGACGTGAATTACGCCGGCGATAAACGTTCCATCGTCGTGCTCGGCTCCGGCGCCTACCGTATAGGCAGCTCCGTAGAATTTGACTGGTGCGGCGTGCAGGCCTTAAATACTATAAGGAAAGAAGGCTGGCGTTCGGTGATGATAAACTATAATCCCGAAACGGTATCGACGGACTACGACATGTGCGACCGCCTATACTTCGACGAGCTCACCTTCGAGCGCGTCATGGATATAATAGAACTCGAACGCCCGCACGGCGTAATCGTATCGACCGGCGGACAGATACCCAACAACCTCGCCCTCCGTTTAGACGCGCAGAAGGTAAACATCCTCGGCACAAGCGCCCGCAGCATAGATAATGCCGAAGACCGTCACAAGTTCTCAGCCATGCTCGACCGTATCGGCGTCGACCAGCCCCGGTGGAAGGAACTAAGCAGCATGAAGGATATAAGCCTCTTCGTCGGCGAGGTAGGATTCCCCGTCCTCGTCCGCCCAAGCTACGTGCTTAGCGGGGCGGCGATGAACGTATGCTCCAACGGCGAAGAGCTGGAACGGTTCCTGAAACTGGCCGCCAACGTCAGCAAGGAACACCCGGTAGTAGTCAGCCAATTTATCGAGCACGCCAAGGAAGTGGAGGTGGACGCCGTAGCCGAGAAAGGCGAAATAATAATGTATGCAATCAGCGAACACATAGAATTCGCCGGCGTACACAGCGGCGACGCTACAATACAGTTTCCCGCCCAAAAGCTATACGTCGAGACCATGCGCCGCATAAAGCGCGTAAGCCGCCAGATAGCCAAAGAGCTAAACATATCCGGCCCCTTCAACATACAATACTTGGCCAAGGCAAACGAGATCAAGGTGATCGAATGTAACCTGAGGGCCTCGCGCAGCTTTCCTTTCGTAAGCAAGGTGTTGAAGATAAACTTCATCGACCTCGCCACACGTGTAATGCTCGGATTGCCGGCGCAGAAGCCTACCAAGAACGAGTTCGACCTCGATTACGTCGGCATCAAAGCCTCGCAGTTCTCCTTCTCCCGCCTGCAAAAAGCCGACCCCGTGCTCGGCGTCGACATGGCCTCGACCGGCGAAGTGGGCTGCATAGCCACCGACACATCCGAGGCGGTGCTCAAGAGTATGCTGTCGGTAGGCTACCGGATTCCGGAAAAGAACATCCTCCTCTCTACCGGCGGCTCCAAACAGAAGGCGGACATGCTCGACGCCGCCCGCCTCCTCTCGGCCAAAGGTTATAAGCTGTACGCTACCGGCGGCACGCACCGCTTCCTCGACGAGAACAGAATAGAAAGCACGCGCGTCTACTGGCCGAGCGACGAAGGAGAACCCCAGGCGCTCGACTTGCTTCACGGTAAAAAGATCGACATGGTCGTAAACATACCGCGCGACCTCACAGCCGGCGAACTCGACAACGGTTACAAGATACGCCGCGCCGCAATCGACCTCAATATCCCGCTAATAACCAACGCCCGCTTAGCCGACGCCTTCATAACAGCCTTTTGTACATTAAGCATAAACGACCTGCAGATCAAAAGCTGGAAAGAATACAAGTGACTTCCGGCTCGCGGAGTTTTTAAAAATTCACTCGCGTTTTTTTCTAAATACATCCGGCAACAATAGAAAAGCCGGATGTATTTCTTTTTTCATGACATAATTCTTATATTTGTGTGTAATTAGTTTTAAACAAAATGACAAATATGAAGATTATTGCTCAACAAATGAGCGAAGCCGTATCGCATCCCATTAGCGACGGAGCGACGGAACAATTAGCCTCCATCCTGGTCAGGACGGAGGTAAGTAAAAGCAAATTATTATTGCGCGAAGGAGAAATAAGTAACCTTATGTACTACGTCGAAAGCGGACTGCTAAGGCAATTCTGCTACAAGAACGGGAAGGAGATGACCGAACACTTCGCCCTCGAAGGCAGCATCTTTACAAGCATCGACAGCTTCTTCTGCCGTATGCCTACCTGTACGATGATAGAAGCCGTCGAACCGGCCACGCTATACGGCATCCCGTACATCCCGCTTATGACGCTGATCAACGATTGCCGCGAAATAAGCTCCCTCTACCGCTGCATCATCGAAAAGATGTTAGTAAACATACAGAAGAGGATATTCGCCTTCAGGTTTGAAACGGCCGGCGAGCGTTACGCACGCCTCCTCAGGGAACGACCGGACATCGTCCGCCGCGTACCGCTCATATACATAGCCTCATACCTGCTCATGTCGCCCGAAACGCTGAGCCGCGTCAGGGCGGGAATATTAGGCGGATTGACTTGATGTATGTTAATAAATAACTTGATTTTCTTTTAATTGATATAAGTCAAGGTTTGTATTGGAATTTATTACGATATTTGCATCAGAGTAAAGGTGTAAGACTTTTTTTATGATTAGTTAAGCGAAAACCAAAATCTTAGCTTTTATACACAGATGGATTAGGTTAGTTTTTGATTCTCAAGAGGGGTAGCGTTAACCGCGCTACCCCTCAATTTTTATGTCGATTAACCTGCTTTTACGTCGATTAATCTGCCTTTTTAATCGAACCGCTGCCGACGACGTCCTTACGTATGTGCGGCGGATCGCCCTTGTACCTTATGCTGCCGGCGCCGGCTATCTCGGCCCGGATGCTGTTGCTTACGCTTATCTCGATGTTACCGGCGCCGGCTATGTCGACGTCTACGTCTTCCGTCTGAAGGTCGAAGGCTCTTATCTTGCCGCTGCCGGCTATCTCGAAGGATACCGCCTTTATATGCCCGCCCATATTCATCCTGCCGCTGCCGGCTATATCGCCGTCGAACGAGTGCGCTTCGAGGGCGGGTGCGTTCAATACGCTGCTGCCGGCGACGGAGACGCGGATATCGCCGGCCGTGACGGTATCCCTGAGGTTGATCTTAGCGTTGCCTGCCGCCGTAATCTTCAATTCGTCGGTGCGGAGGGCGCCGTCGACCGTGAAGTCCACGCTCCCGGCCGTGTCTATCCTGCGCAGGCCGGTGGAGCCGGTCGTTACGATAAATTTGGTCGGGAAGAACATGGCGTTATACTCCGAGACCTTGAAGCGGACATTATTCATGTACTCTTCCTTGGGCATGATCTTGAGCTTGTTCCCCTCTACCCTGATGTCGTATTTTTCGAGGATATTACGGTCGGTGAACACAGTCAGCGCCGTCGCTTCCGACGATTGCGTATAGTTGATTTCCATATTGGAACTCAGCGACGCTTCGATTTCCGAATAGTCGCCCACGTTGATTTCTTCCGTCACCAGATCGCCGTCGCCGCGTATTACATGAAAAGGAATACAGCCGTTCAGCAGCAAGGTCGCGCCTAAGGCGCCGGATACGACAAATGATTTTGTTTTCATAAGAATAATTTTTAGTTTACTGGGTTATATTTACTTAGACGATACGCCGCATGCGAGCGTTACATCAATGGGAAACATATTTCCTTCGCAAAGATAATCTAATGTCGTAAATTCCAACATGTAT
Source organism: Tannerellaceae bacterium (assembly GCA_031267205.1). Classification (GTDB taxonomy): domain Bacteria; phylum Bacteroidota; class Bacteroidia; order Bacteroidales; family Tannerellaceae; genus DFXE01. The sequence goes on from JAIRZN010000149.1 coordinate 20,338, forward strand.
TACCGGAGGCCGACGCTTAAGGCGACAGATTATCCGTAATTCTTCCCCTCCGGACGCTGCGACGGAGGCTTTCGTATTAACACTTTTTCCTGCCGCGTGCGTCGGGAAGCTTTTGTGTGAATACATTTTAACGAATGAGCGGAAATTCAAGCTTTCGTCAGGAGATTATTCCCTCAATCCGGCGTCGGGAGGCTTTTGTATAAACACACTTTAACGAATGAGCGGAAATTCAAGCTTTCGTCGGGAGATTATTCCTTAAATCCGGCGTCGGGGGGCTTTTGTGTAAACACACTTTAACGAATGGCGCGTCGGCAAGCTTTTGTCAGGAGATTATTCCCTCAATCCGGCGGCGGGGGGCTTTTGTATAAACACACTTTAACGAATGAGCGGAAATTCAAGCTTTCGTCAGGAGATTATTCCCTCAATCCGGCGGCGGGGGGCTTTCGTATAAACACACTTTAACGAATGAGCGGTAGTTGGGACTTTCGTCGGGATATTATCCGCCCAATACGGCGGCGGGAGGCTTTCGCGTGGAGATTGCAGCGCAAGGGCTGGCGCGTGGCGACAAAATTGCGTCTTGTTTTGGAAATTACGGATAATTAGATACTTTTGTATCAAATAAAATAAAACGAACGGGAAGCCCTTCCGTTCAATGTATAAAATAATAATAAAGAATATACCTTATGGAAAAGAAAATTACTAACCTCTTCTCTTCTCTTCTCTTCTCTTCTCTTCTCATCTCTTCTCATCTCTTCTCATCTCATCTCTTCTCTTCTCTTCTCATCTCTTCTCTTCTCTTCTCATCTCTTCTCATCTCTTCTCTTCTCATCTCTTCTCTTCTCCCGCATTTGCACAACATCAACTCAGCGGCGTTGTAAGGGATAGAGCCGACGGGTCTTTACTTCAGTATGCAACGGCGGCGTTGTTGCGCCCCGATTCGAGTGTGTTGACAGGTGTAGTAACCGGTGATGC